>JBILNH010000179.1:0-4937 GCA_044375095.1 Crocinitomicaceae bacterium | reverse complement strand
ACTGGTGGATCGATTGACTTGGAAAAGTTGAACAGACCTCTAGCAGGTGTTTTTTATCCCATGCAGACGTTCAGTGCGCAAGTCGAGTTGACATTCATTAATTACCCTGTTTTTATAGAAGGTACAACGACTGAAATCACATCGAAATTGGAAGAATTAGCCAACGCGATTGGAAAAACAAGTCAACGTTCTACGTATGCGGATCGCGTTCACTACCATTTAAGTGCTGTTTGGGTCAATAATTTCATAAATCACCTTCTTTATCAAGCAAAACAACTGGCTGATGAGAACAACTTGAATTGGGACTTGTTCTATCCATTATTGGAAGAGACTATTGCCAAAATGAAATCGTTAGGTCCTTATTCCGCGCAAACCGGTCCAGCAAAACGAAACGATGAAGAGACCATTGATCGTCACCTTGGCATGTTGAATGCAAAACAACAAGAGATTTACAAGTTACTGTCACAATCGATTAACGATACATACAATGCGAACGAAAATGGAAAGTTATAAAATACGCCTCGCTAAGATCACCACTTTTTGCTTTGATGTGGACGGAGTAATGACCAACGGTGATGTGCATTTACTTGAACATGATGTCATTCGAACGATGAATTCTCGCGATGCATATGCCTTGCAATACGCCTCTAAAATGGGCTATAAAATCATTGTCATCACAGGTGGTAGTTCCACAATTGTTGAAAATAGGCTACTAGAATTAGGTGTTCATGAAGTTCATTTAAAGTCAATGAACAAACTTGCCATATACGAAGATCTGAAGATCCGTCACCAACTTCGAGATGAAGAGATTCTGTACATGGGCGATGATATACCTGATTATCCTGTTATGTGCAAAGCTGGTGTAGCTGCTTGTCCTCAAGACGCTGCAGTAGAAATCAAGCACATTTCACATTATCAATCGCCTTTCGGTGGTGGTAAATTTTGTGTTCGTGACGTCATCGAACAGACGTTACGAGTCCAGGACAAGTGGTTCAAAGAAGAAGCCTTTACGTGGTAATCAGAATTTTTGAATGCGTATGGCCTTCGTATTGAACTGTCGATGATCGCTTACATAAAGCAAATACATTCCGGCATCCAACATACTAACATCCAGCTCATAATTTCCATCTGCCTCAACATTCATGAGGGTTTTTCCATTCAAATCAACAAGCTGATACGTCATCTTTTGATCGGAGTTCTGCTCGATATATAGCTTATCGTTTGTTGGAATAGGATAAATTTTCAACGCCATTTCGTCCCATTCGATCAAGTCTACGAGGCTGTTCGGAACAGGATCCGGTTCAATGACTGGAAATAGATCGTTTGGACCGATTTTCATGGCAAAGACGTTACCACCACCCAATCCAATTCCTGAAGTTGAACCGACAAGCAGTGCCCCACCATCATTTGTTGGAATAATTTGACCAGGCACATCATCCATCGGATAGTTAATCGACTGAACAAAGCCATCCCAGTATAAATTCGACATCAATTTAGAAACACCAATATCTGAACCATCCTGAAAAGAAGAACCATCGATGTATCTATAAACCATGTAATTCTTTCCTTGAGTTCCAAATCGCGTAATTTGATCTACCCGTTTAAAATCATTGGTGGGTTCTGAGTCATAAAAATCCAATGCACCATTTAAAAAATACTTTCCAAAAAGGTTGTTTTCTATTGAGGCATTCGGATTATAGCGCCATCCTACAAAATGAATTCGATTTCCTGTCAGGTCTACGTCTAAATCAATGACACTTGAAGCTCCAACGGTTAGCACTGTATCAGCCCAAAGAACTGTTCCATTCAAGTGCAACGCAAACACATACCCTTTAACTTGAGTTGAGTCAGCAAGGTAATACTCACCACCAACAACAAAAGTGGAATCTGTCAAGGCCACAATAGCGTGCGCAACATCTTCTCCTGCACCACCTATTTTCTTTGTCCAAAGTGTGTCTCCAGATGAAGAAATACGAACCAAAAACATATCATTATCGCCATTAACTGTCGAATTGGATTGTCCAACCATGAGTAATCCTGTATCCGCAGTCATCACCGCATCATTGATTCGCTCCCATCCTGCTCCACCAACAGTCGTTTCCCAAATAAGACCACCACTTAAATCCGTTCGAAAAGCATACGCATCATAAGCTCCTTCTCCAAAAGAGTTGCTAAAGCCTGCAGCAATAAATCCGTTTTGAGGAATATACGTTACCCTTTTTGCTCCATCTGATTCCGATCCACCATAATGATTCGACCATAAATAATTACCCTCAGCATCTACATGCAACAAAAACGCTTGAGAAGGTCCATCTGTAAAACTACTCGACGAACCGCATATGACATAGGAACTATCCTCCAATTGAACCACACCTTGACCAAAATCGTACCCATTATTGGAGTACAATTTATGAAAGGCGATTTGTCCATGAACAAATGGACTTAGGATAATCAACGCAACAAAACTTAAAAGACGCATCTTACTCTAACTAATAGTGATTGACCAACACCTGAATTACTAAACATACCTATCAGATCTTCGGATCCAAGAGAAAAATTCAACGATTTTAGGTTGACATTTCCATACATCCCAACCCGAATACCTGTAAATCCGCCATAACTTCCATGCGCCCCAATCCGTAACCAAGGCAGCGCTTTCCATTGTGCACCAACAAACAATAAGGGATTATAAACGATTGTCGGGTACACCCTAAATCCATAAAACGCTTGAATTTTAGCTGGATTCATTTCATCGACCATTTTTCCGGCCTGAATAAATCCTGGCAAGAAGAATGATGTTTTTACCTGACTTGAATCAATACCTAAGCTATCTTTCCAATTGGTTGACGCTGAGAACAACGAGGAAGATCCAATCAATTCATCAAAGGTGAATCCCTTGAATCCGATGGAAGTAGCAAGAGAATACTGAGTTACTGGCTCAGTTAAAAATGCAATGCCCAGGTTTTTAGCCATCAACTGAATGTACGAAACCTGGTCGCCCATGAGTTGAACAGGAATGCGAATATCTGCGTCCAGACCAACACCCCAACCTTTTATAAACGCATTGGATCCAGCAAATTCGACCGTGCCATCCAACTCCACATGAAGTGAATCGCCTTCAAGGGTTTGGTAAACACTTCCCGCAGCAAATTCTCCTTGAGCGAAAGATGTAATCCCATAGGCATTCAATGAAACACTTGATTTGGTTACCTTATCGACTAATCCAATTCCCGCTTTCAGGCAACCTGCGTATTGAAATTTGGTTCCTGAGAATTCAACGGATGATCCAAGATACTGCTCATTACCATAAAAAGCCAATCCAAATAAATCCGTTGAATAAGCCGCAGATGCATAATTTGACGTACCTACCTTAACTAACCATCCCAAATTAGGACGAAAAATAGAATCGTTGTAGTTTCTATATTCAAATTCACCACCTAACTCACCACCTATTCTATTCACAGATTTATGCCGATTGAAGGACAAGTCTTTCATTTCAGTAGTTATGTCACCTCCAAATAATAAAGCAGATGACAGTTGTCGTTGAATGGCACTTGCGGCATATTCACCCTGTCCGTAGAAAAGGATTTCATTGGATAAACGAGCAGTGTCCATTTGAACAGGAAGTACATGCTGTCCAAATGCTGACATACAGAATAACGAACTAAATATCGCAATTACTCCTTTCATAGAATTACATTTACGTTCATTCGCGCTTTCAATTTAACGGCCATGAATGCACCGAAAGGAATGGATTGTTGGACATTCACTCCAGCCGCATCGGGTGTGTTGAATTCAGCTTGAACTGCAACAAATTTCACTTCGCTGAGCTTGGAGAGAAGCGATGCTGGCAAGGAAAACACCACTTCGCTTGTAGACACGAGTAATCCGGATGAATTTGTAGTACCACCAATAGAAGAGGCCACCTCATTATTGCCATTGACTTCGCCTAAACTTAAACCATTTTCGTCGAGTAAAATCAAGTTGATTTTCGATGAAAACGGAAATGCATTATTCGCGGTCAGCACCAATTCGCCAGATGAAATATGGGTAGCATCTGTATTTTGTTTGAGTTTGAAATCAAACGTATCCCGAAGCGTTAGCCCATCTGCCCCAACAGCAAGAGGCATCTGAGCATTGAATTGTACTTTAAACCGACTAGAAGGAAAAATTTCATTCCATCCACCTGAAACATTGCCCCACGGATTAAGTTCAAGGCGGTAATCAATTGTATGTTTGTTTCCTAAATTCTCTAAATAGGACTCTAAATTGCTGTTGGAAGAAGTAAATGAAATGGTTTTTGTTGAATTCGTTAAGGTATTCCATGAACCGGTTGCTGGATCAATAAAAAGAGGTGTTCCGATTGTCGAACTCGATAGATCAATTGTCGTTCCTGAGTAGTTCGTATTAGACAATCCGTTTACAGTTGCAGAAGCAGCAATTTTCATTCCGTTGGTAATGATCAACTGCAACTGAGGACTGGGAATATCGATGCTTCCGTTTGTAACCATCGATAAAAAATCAATCAGTAATTCGTTAGATTCTTCCACTACTTTATTTCCAAAATAACCTCTAGCGTAATCAACTTTAATTCCTAAAAATTTTGCCTCTACATTAAATTCTTGCGCATCTGTCAACGTAACTGTTGGTCCGACAGGATCTGTACTAATAATTAACCTGGATTGTAATTTATTGTACTCGCCTCCTGTATCGCCCGTTAAATCCAATTCGTAACCCGACAAATCAAGTGTGGCTGTTTGAACTCCTGGATTTGTAGTTGTCCCTCCCAAAACAGCATATTGCTCTTGAAATTCGATGCCATTTTTAACCACACCGGGCAACTGAACGGTAAAAAATGCTTTCGTGGGTAATGGATTGAAAACTTTCATCTCTATTGTTCCCGAACTCACCCGTATTTTTTTCAATTGGACATCCTG
>JBILNH010000037.1:0-18130 GCA_044375095.1 Crocinitomicaceae bacterium | reverse complement strand
CATCAAAAAAAGTAAAGAATAAAAAGTAGGAGATTAATCTCCTACTTTTTATTAGAGTACAATAACCTTTTTGCGAATGCAAGTCTGGTTTTGCAAAATCTCAATCCAATAGTTTCCGGTTGCGACTCCCTCTATTGAAATTTCGCTTTCTCCATTTAATGACCGCTTTGATATGAGCTTACCTTCCATACTGTATAGAGTTAGCTCAGCATTTCCTTCCATTCCAGTAATGGTAAACGAGCCGTTACTTGGATTGGGATAAACGACAAGTGTGGATCCATTCAGTTCACTCAACCCAGCAACTGACCAGTACAATTGTCCATCGGAATTTCCTTGTGCAATAAGTCCAGCGGTGTTTTCCGCTTTCAATGAAATATAATAAGTCGTTCCTGCCACGGGATTCACTAAATTGTGTTGCATGCTTTGCTGTGTGTTCAATGTTGTCCAATTCACGATATCAGTTCCTCCTGCACTTGTTCCAAGGGCATACGAATACCCAATAACCCCAGAATGAGGATCGCTCGCACTCCAGTTGCCATTCAAAAGTTGAGATAACGTGGAATCAATGTCTTGTCCCTGTCCGTCTGCAATGAATAAACTTTCTGGCGCCGTCCAATCGATTTTACAAGCGTAACTAACTAACGGCGACCAATTGTGTTGACCATCAATAGAGTAGGCTAATACCGTTCCTGCGTCCTGATCTGCATCACTTTGATAACGCATGTCTTCACCAAGTACAATTGTCGTTGCGCTACCTCTTGATGTATAGCATCTAATATCATCAAATCGAACCATGCAACCTCCTGAACGCAAGGAGTAAAAACTTCCACTTTGTAAGGGTGTTGGATCTTGCCAATAAGATACGAGTTCGTTATTTATGTATGCTCTAATCCAACCAGATTGCGGGTCGTACCAAACTTGAAAGGTATAGGTAGTGTTGGCGAGTACTACGTATGTATCATTGGTTTGAATGGTGTAGGTATCATTATCCACCGAATAGATTTGTACTTTATTTTGGCCTTCGCGGAAATAGACAAAGTAAGAATTTCCACGATTCGGAAGAGTTGGATCACTGCAGAAAAAGTGAATTCCGGCGCGTTGATTGGATTGAGCAGAAGTAATGGTTTGCTTCCATTCATATACGTATTGTTTCGTTCCTATTTGCGCTAAAGGAATGTGCGCGTTGGTATTTTCCTCTGCAAAATCAGATTGAATGAATGCAGTGCTTTGAAGGTTGAAATTTCCAGTTTGAACGGTCCAGTCGTCAGCATTGTCTTGGAAATCTTCAAATAAAAACCCACGATTCATGTTGCTTTTCCATCCACTTTGGTTATTCGGTCGATCGGCACACAAATAAAATTTCCCCGCAACTCCTGATGAGTTGTCGTTATCAATAAAGTTCACGTCAAAGTCGGCTGTTTCCCAATTTCCTGATCCAACAATTGAGGTGTTGGGAGCAGTAAGATCGATAGGAGTAGAGGAATACGACAGTGCCCATCCAGAACCAGTCGTTCCACAATCCGAACGAAATTCAAGGAGAATGGATCCAGTACTTGACTGAATGGTTGACTGAATAGATGATCCGGTATAACTTCCGATTAACGGTGCATTGACAGAGTTGCCATCGTAAATGAATAGTCGATCAAAGCCGTTTTCAATTGAAAATTGCGAAAAGGATAGCGTAATAGGACCAGAATTTGCAGGTTGAATTAGCCAAAGCAATCGTTCATCATTCGTGTAATTTCCGCTTGCACCGCCAGAATCGTATAGCGTTCCGGTGGATGAGGTAATCGTTTGTATGGTCGGATTGTCATTGATCAATCGGTAATATTTTTCCCAGTTCCAATATATTCCTGGATCGGTGTGCGTTTGGTTCGGGTAGTGTTGGTGTCCTTTAATTTTTGTACAACCGCCCAAGTTTTGTACACTGCTCGAACTTTGTCCGTAATAGGTTCTTGCTGCCGGAATTCCGTAACCGCTGTTGATGATGTCCTTACTTAAATCAGCCGATGCTTCGTATAGCTCTTCTGTATACCAAATTGGATTACTGACATACCCTTCATGCTCGTAGCCAATAGTATAGCCGTTTTCACTTCCCACGTGCCAGGCTTTGTTTTCCTCTAGAACCATTTGTGTAATTTGACCATCGCTACTTCTTACGACATAATGATACGAAACAGAAGAATTGCAGTTTTGAGCCCATGAAATGGCTCCGGCGTACGTCCCCTGAATGGTATGGATCGTAATGGCAGAAACGGCAATTCCATTTCGTGAACTGAAGTTGCATGTGGCTGCTGGATTCCAAATAGCAGGGCCGTATTGCAGGCTTTTATTCTGCGTGACTTTTGGATGATACACGTCGTTCTGGTTGCTTTTAACCGCATCTGGAGTAACAGTTACTTTTTTGGCAGATAATATGTTGAAATTTTCTCCGAATACTTTTTTCAAATTCAGTTTCCATGGCTGAAAATTATAACGCTGCGCCATTTCATCATCGTTCAAAAAAGTCAATATACTGAAGAGATGAGCGTCACGCGCATACATGTTAACCAAACCGTCTTCTGGCAGCTCGCTTAAGGCACGCAAGACCTGAACGGTGCGAGCTTCTGCCGTTTCCTCAATTTGTTCAGGTAAATGGATAAACAAGTGTTCGAAGGCAGCAGTAAAAGCTAAAAGTTCAGCATCTACAGATGATTTCTGAGCTGAAACATCAATTCCGCTTAGCTTTCCAATGGTTTTGCCATTTTCCAGAAAGTAGTTTTTTCCATTATCGATTAATCCGAGAATTCCGTATGGTAGGGGCATGCCGCTACACGATTCAAGTTGATCGCTTGAAATGGGTTGCATACGTGTGTTTGTCCAGGCGACGGCTTCTAATACGCCTTTTGGAACAATCGGGTGAGCAGCATAAGCCGCCTCAAATGCAGGTCGATACTGACCGTAGGCCATTCCGGAAAGGAACAGGCACATAAGTAGGGTTCTCATGTTTAGTTGTTTTTAAGGTTCAAGCGAATGTAGTCTGTTCGGCCGATGTATACTAACTGTTCGTTGAAAAGACAGAAAAATTCAATGAATGGAAATTTGAGCTATTCATGCGAACTTATGTCGTCAAAGAATTTCAAATACATGACATTCAATTCTCTATTAGGTTGGAATTCTTTAATTTGGCAGATCTAATTTGTAAAATCATAAAAATGAAACAAGTTCTTTTTATAGCAGCTCTATTTATGGCGTTTAGTTCATTGAATGCGCAAACAAAAGTATTCAAAGGAACAAGCTCTTATTCAAGCGATGTGCTTTGTAGCCTCAATAACAGTAAGGTTTATAAAAAATCATCAAGTTACTCTTCGGACGTGATTTGCACGATTAACGGAAATAAAGTATACAAAGGCAACAGTTCCTATTCAAGTGATGTTATTTATAATGTGTCAGATGGAAAAGTGTACAAAGGAAATTCATCTTACAGCAGTGATGTCGTTATGACCATTCGTGACGGAAAAATTTACAAAGGCACGTCATCGTATAGCAGTGATGTTATCGCAACGATTAAAGATGGAAAAGTCTACACAGGTAACTCAAGTTATTCCAGTGATATTCAGTTTTCAATCAATGGCTTTGTAACAATTGTCGAATTTGTTGCCATTTGGCATGCGGTTAACTATTCTTATTAGGTTATATTTCTTCGTGCGACCGAGTAAAAGCATTAACCTTAGAATGAGTTCACTACCTGTTCAGTATATGAAGGTGAACGTGTAATCCAGGTGTGAATCAATCTTCTTTTAACTCAAGAAAAGTCTTTCTTCGACTGATCCACAGCATGAAAACGGCCATCGCAGCCCCTAAGACTAAAATAAATATGCGTTCCCAACCTTCCAACGAGAAAGAAATTCTTAAAAGGAAAGTGGCCAACACATAACCTGAATTGCGAATGATTAGAATGGTGTTTTTTAAGTTTTTCGCGCTGCTTAATAGTAAAATCACATCGGCAAACGTGAGCAACGTAAAAAACTCCTTATAGAAAATATGGGATGGGTCTTCTAATACATGAGAACCAGAGGAATAATTAAACAGGTCGATTAACCAATAAGTGAACGAATAGATAGACAGGCCGAAAAAAACCGCCATGAGTACAATTGCCATTTTATCTTTTAACTGAATGAACCGTTCAGAAAGTTGGACTTTAAAATCTACGCGCTTTGCATCGATGTGATGGAATGCCCAGACGAGCAACATAAGTAGAATGAATCCGGTTAGGTCTTTAATTAATTCACTTTTGAAGAGTAAATGAGTGCCTTCTGTTAATCCGCCTGCATCCTTAAAGCAGTTTCTAAGAAGAATTAAGGCCATGATTTCTAGTTGCTTGGAAATACTCTTGGTGTAACTCTTTCGGAGGTAGTAAATGAGCAGGTAGACTTCATAGACTAAAAGAGAGCTAAATGGCGAAAAGAGCGCGGAAAAAGGATTTCCAAATAGGTTTTCAGGAAAATATTGAGCATCAAGCAAATCCCATTTCAAACAAAAAATAATTAATGCATGTACTATAAATGTTGTGATACCAAAGTATAAGGTGAGTAACTCAAAGCGCGATTTAAATTTTTCGGTAAAAAACATCTTAATTTATTGATTATTAAATATTTATAACAAGTAGATAAGGTTTTTGTTCGCCAATGTGAGAATAGGGTTAGCTGGTGTAATTTTTAGTTGCAGTTATCCTCCGCTTTATTCATTTGTTCCTGTCGCTGCTTTTTTCTTCAATGCTAGTTTACTTCGTTTAGCGTGGTATTTTAGCTGCAATGATCATTAAGTTAAACCATTTCTTTTGTTAAAAACACTTTTTAGATGGAACTTTCTTTGTCCCATTATGTTTTAATATAAACACGTATTCATGCTGAGATCAGGGTATATATTTACGCCATTTGAAGCGCCTGAACAATCACCTTTTGACAAGTTGTTTGATATTTTCAGTGAGCTAATTACGCATACATCAGGCGATGTAGATGAAGCACTTGATTGGCTAAACGTGCTGGATAAAGAATATTCGCTCACCACACCCGAGTATACGATGGATGACTTCATCGAAGACCTTAAAAAGAAAGGGTATTTGCGTGAAGAAATTCAACCAGACGGGAATGGTCAATTGTCCATTACTGCCAAGACGGAACGGGTATTACGGAAGAATGCGATGGATCAAATTTTTGGCAACATTCGTAAGAGTGGAGCAGGCAATCACACATCGAAAAAAAGTGGAAAAGGCGATGAATTAACTGGCGAATTTCGTGATTTTCAATTTGGCGATACGATTGAAAACATATCGATTACCGAGAGTTTAAAAAATGCACAAGTAAATAATGGTATCGGTGAATTCCGCTTAACAGAGCAAGACCTGGTAGTTGAAGATACACACCACAAGTCGCAAATGAGTACTGTGCTGATGATTGATATTAGCCACAGTATGATCTTGTATGGCGAGGACAGAATCACACCGGCAAAAAAAGTCGCGATGGCTCTGGCAGAACTGATCACAACGTCCTATCCAAAAGATACATTGGATGTAATTGTTTTTGGAAACGATGCATGGCCCATCAAAATAAAGGACCTTCCGTACCTCAATGTTGGACCGTATCACACCAATACCGTTGCAGGTTTGGAATTAGCGATGGATATTTTACGTAGAAAACGAAACACCAACAAGCAAATTTTCATGATCACTGATGGCAAACCGAGTTGCCTTCGTTTGCCGGATGGGCAATACTACAAAAACAGCAATGGGTTGGATCAAACAATCGTTGAAAAGTGCTACAATATGGCCGCGCAAGCTAGAAAAATGCACATTCCAATTACGACATTTATGATTGCACAAGATCCTTATTTGCAGTCGTTTGTGGAGGAATTTACCAAATCAAATAAAGGAAAGGCATTTTACACAGGATTGAAAGGACTAGGTGAAATGATCTTTCACGATTACGAAACGAACAGAAAAAAACGAATTAACTAATTCTATGGATACTACAATCAACACGTTCGGTGCCTTGAAGGCAGCTGGATATGCTTCGAAAAGCATTAAAAATGAACTTCGTGACAATTTAATTTCAGCGTTGAAGTCGGGCGAAACCACCTTCCCTCACATGCACGGGTATGAACAAACGGTGATTCCTCAATTGGAGCGAGCCATTTTGTCAAAACACAATATCAATTTACTCGGATTGCGCGGACAGGGTAAAACACGCATCGCACGATTGATGGTAAATTTATTGGATGAGTATATTCCAGTTGTTTCGGGTAGTGAAATGAACGATGATCCATTCAATCCAATTAGTCGCTATGCGCGGGATATTATGGCTGAAATGGGGGATGAAACACCGATCAGCTGGATGCACCGGTCAGAGCGATTCTTTGAAAAACTGGCCACTCCGGACGTAACAATTGCCGACTTGATAGGGGATATTGATCCGATAAAAGCAGCCAATTTAAAATTGAACTATTCAGATGAACGAGTGCTGCATTTTGGTATGATTCCGCGTGCCAATCGGTGCATTTTCGTAATCAATGAATTGCCTGATCTTCAAGCCCGTATTCAAGTAGCGTTATTCAATATTTTGGAGGAAGGCGATATTCAAATTCGTGGATTTAAATTGCGTCTCCCACTTGATCTTCAGTTTGTCTTTACGGCAAATCCGGAGGATTACACCAACAGAGGAAGCATTGTTACGCCTCTAAAAGATCGTATTGGATCTCAAATATTAACGCACTATTCTGCTGACATTAAAACAGCAAAGAAGATTACCAATCAAGAAGCTGAGAAGTTGGAAAATCGTTTCTGCAGCGTGCACGTTCCTGAATTGGCAAAAGACATTCTTGAACAAGTTGCATTCGAAGCGCGAGCAAGTGAATACATTGATTACAAAAGTGGCGTCAGCGCGCGAATGAGCATTACTGCGTATGAAAACTTGATAAGTACAGCAGAGCGACGAGCCATTTTAAATAACGAACACGAAACCACGGTTCGTTTCAGCGATTTGATTGGAATGATCCCGTCTATTACGGGTAAAGTGGAACTTGTCTACGAAGGAGAGCAGGAGGGAACTTCATTTGTTGCCAATCACTTGATTAGTGAAGCAACGAAAACACTTTTCTTGACCTATTTCCCAAAAATTGAGAAACTCAAAAAACAAGATCAAGAGACGCCTTATGATGCTGTGCTGAGTTGGTTCTTTGAAGCCAATAGCTTTGAATTGTCCGATGAGGCAACAGAGGAATCTTATTCAGCAGCATTAAACGCCATAGAGCCTTTGAAGGAACTTATTGTAAAGTACCAACCTCGAATTGCGCCTAAAGACATGTACTTTTTAATGGAGTTTGTTCTTTGGGCTTTAGTGGAATTGAAACAATTATCCAAGCGAAGAACTGCTGATGGACTTTCATTCAATGATATTTACGATAACCTGATTAAAGGATTATGATATACTCGGAATAGGAAAGGTGGGAACTTATTCAAACAGTTCCTCTTTTTTATTTTTAGTATTGTAAAACTTGAAATTATCAATGGTGTAATGGATACTGATTGGGTACAGATCATTTCAACCAAATCAGTTCAGCTTCGGTTGGTGCTTGCATTCTCTCCGCAAGTTTAGTGTAACGGTCTGAAAGTGTCGATAAATAGTCTTGTGCTTTATTGCCCTCACCAGTTAAGCTGATTAACTTATCAATTCCCCAAAATTTCACAAGGTGATCAATGATACTTGCGTAATCGTGACTTGTGTACACACCAATTTTTTGAGTGATGTTGGTATAGTTAAGGTAGTTTTTATTCTCCGTTCCAACGTCCATTAAGTTCGCTGGCATAATGATTTTCTTTTTCATCATCGTCACAAAAGCAGTTAATCCGCCATTGGGGTCCGACTCGAATATTTTACCCATGAAATATTTGTACGCCTTCTCATGCAACGCCTCTTCACCGGCGATTACGTTGCAAATTTTTGCTAGAAAATTATCTCCAGATTTATAGGCCAGTTTACCTGTATTGACATGTGTGATTTTTGTAGCTCTTTCTTGAAAGGAGGTATAGATTAAGCCATGGTATGGATCAGCATCCGTTTGAAGTTCAACCCCATTGTGAATCAAGTGTTGTATTGATTTTTCCACACTGTTCATGTCCACTCTTCCACTCAAATACAAGTATTTATTCAGGAGATCTCCGTGCCTGTTTTCTTCCGCTGTCCATAGTCTCGACCACCTTGCCCATGCCCCTTTACTCGCCACATTCCGTTCCTCATTTACCCCTTTTAGAAGATTGAAAAAGGTCTGATAGCTCGGGAGTGCTTCTTCGGTGATCATGTTTCCGACTAGAGATACCAAAACCGAATCTGGGACATTTGCTATACTTGCTTGAAGGACTTGAATCTTATCAGCAAAATCAGGATCAGCAAAATCAGGCAAAAAATCAGCCGGTTGCCAACATTCATCGGGATCTTTCATCCTTTCACCTATGAACTTCTCCACATAAGGTTCGATCGATTTAATCACCTCCATTTTTTCTTCACACACCATTTTATTCAGATTGGTAAATCGATTTCCCGATCTTACGAAAGTACCCTTATTTTAAGGATTAACGGACAATAAAATGAGGTGTGGTTTAACTTTATCGCAAAAGGCTTAGTACAAAATCAATCGATCGCCTTTGCACTATCAGCAACCATTGAGTTGATCACAAGGATTTCATCCGGACTTAAATAGCGCCATTTACCTATAGGAACATCGAGTGAAATGTTCATTATTCGAACACGTTTTAATTTCGTGACGCGGTAATCTAAGTATTCACACATGCGGCGAATCTGTCTATTCAATCCCTGTGTGAGAATGATCGTAAACGTATATACGCCAGTTTGTTTGACAAAACATTTGCGGGTTACAGTGTCCAAAATTGGAATCCCGTTACCCATCTTTTTAATGAATTCCTTCGTGATCGGCTTGTTTACCGTAACCTCATATTCTTTTTCGTGATTGTTACGCGCACGTAAAATTTTATTGACGATGTCACCATCATTGGTGAGAAAAATTAAGCCTTCACTGGGTTTATCTAACCGGCCAATCGGAAAGATCCGTTTCGGGTAATTGATGTAGTCAATTATGTTGTTTTTTTCACGGATGGTGTCGGTGGTGCAGACAATTCCGACAGGCTTATTAAAGGCAATATAAATGAAATCCTCTTGTGGTGCACCAATCGTTTTTCCATCAACGCTAACGACATCACCAGGAAGAACTTTCGTTCCTTTTTCCGGAATCAACCCATTAATTCGAACACGCCCTTCGTCAATGAGTTTATCGGACGCACGTCTAGAGCAGTAGCCTACTTCGCTTAGGTATTTATTGATTCGTGTGGCGTTTTCGTGATCCATTCGTGTTGAATTCTCTACCTCAAAATTAGCTAAAAATTGACGCGCAAGGTCATTACTCATCCTAACCAAGGATGCGCAATGCAAGAATCAACTAACTTTGACACTTCAAATCGATGGCAACCAATGAGCGAAGAATCAACACCACAGCACCAGCCCAATAATCCTTTGCACGGGGTTAAATTAGCAACGATTTTGGAGGTGCTGGTCGAGAATTACGGCTGGGAGCATTTGTCTTATAGAATCAACATCAATTGCTTTACGCATGATCCATCGATAAAGTCTAGCTTAACTTTCCTGCGCAAAACCCCATGGGCAAGAACGAAGGTGGAGGAATTGTACTTGGAGTTTCTCAGAAAAACAAACCGCCAACTTTAAAAAATTTAGAAAGTCGTTTTTGTTGAATCAGTTCGATTAAGCAGCATTTCCGCGCTTACTTTTTCCTTTTTTTCTTCGGCTTACCATACTTTTCTTGCATGGCTTTTTTGTGGTTATACCGAACGTTTACCTTCTTGTTTTTCGCTTTTTTATCGTGAAAAGCATCGCCACTATTCTCCCGTGGAGGCAATTTGAGGGTTTTCCCGGGAATGACAATTTTTGGTTTTTCGAATTCCAATAGTTCGTCAATAAATGCGATTTCTTCCGGTACTTTCGAGAATGAAAGCTCTTGCTGCATCAGTTCTTGGATGGACTTTAGTGCTTCTTCGTCTTTTTCGGCTATAAAGGTAATCGCACTGCCGTTTTTGTCTGCTCGACCAGTTCGTCCTATCCGGTGAATGTAGTTTTCAGGAATTTCTGGCACATCAAAGTTGATGACATGTGTAACGTCTGTCACATCAATACCACGTGAAATTAGATCCGTCGCAATCAATACACGAATGGCACCTGATTGAAATTTTTGCACCGTATCGAAGCGGAAATTCTGTGCTTTGTTGGAGTGAATGACACCTAAAGTATCCGTTAACCCCGCTTCCATTTCTTCAAACAACATATCGGCTAACGATCGTGAAGAAACAAACACTAAAATTTTTGAGTTCGCTTCTGTCTGTTGAACGAGGTGACGCAACAGGACAACTTTGGAAAGGAAATTCGGTACGCGGTAGCCCGTTTGATCAATTTTATCAATCGGCAGACCAGCACGCGCTGCTTCAACACGGACAGGAGTTATCAAATAGTCATCTAAAAACAACGATACTTCTTCCGATAAAGTCGCCGAAAAAACCATGTGTTGTCTTTTGGCAGGTAAAAAATCGAATATCTGTAAGAGTTGCGGTCTAAATCCGAGGCTAAGGGTTTCATCCACCTCGTCAATGACCACTTTTTTGATGTGTTTCAATTGCAACGAACCACTTGCTGCTAGGTCGCGAATGCGGCCAGGTGTTCCAACAAGGATATCTAACCCTTGTAAGACCATACTTGCTTGCGTATTCATGTTGGCGCCACCATACACGCCACCGACTGCCACGTTCATGTACGTCGATAATTTCTCCACTTCACTCACGACCTGTGCAACCAATTCTCGCGTAGGTACAATGATCAAAATCTGGGGATGAGGTTCCTTAGAAAATTGCCACATACACAGACACGGTAGTAAATAAGCAAATGTTTTACCCGTTCCAGTTTGTGCAATTCCAATGGTGTCTTTTCCGGACATCATCACGTTGAAACCTACAGCTTGAATGGTTGTTGGTGTATGATAACCTAAATCATCCAATGCTTTCCAAAGCGGTTTCTTCAAATTTAACTCGCGAAATGTCATAGAAATATATTTCTGCAAAGCTAAGGAGAGATTGTTGATTGCCTTGCATTTATTTTGAACGAAAAAAACTGCTCTTTAAGTTAGTCGTTTTTTTAGCACGGCAAGGATGATTTCATGATCCTTTGGGACAGACGTGCAGTGGATGAAAGCACTTTTTTGCTAGGAAAAAATGCTGCTTTTTTCAGAGTGAACTCTTTATTCCCGGTTGAACTAAAGCTTGATCATTCTTTTTGAGATGCGGGTTCCTTCGAATTCACAGTACAACCAGTAGTTGCCAATTGCCAGGCCATTGGTATTTAATACAAAAGGTGATGCAGGCTGTGCAAGTTGTGCAAGTTTTCTTCCGGTTGCATCGTACAGGGTAAATGTGAACTCTTTATCGCCCGGAAGATTGTGGATAATGAGCGGGTTTCCCTCCGTAGGATTCGGGAGAATTCCCACCTGCAGTTCCCAGTCAGTAATCAGTACTTTTTTGGTACTTGTTGCTGTGCAGCCCATTGAATCCGTCACAGTAAGGGTGATGGTATAATATCCTTCCGCGGCAAAGACATGCGTTGCCACTTCCCCGTACTGAAGTCCGGTATTATCACCGAAATCCCACTGGTATTGACCATTGGGGCCGTTTACTCCTGTAAATGAATAGTTCACATCCCCCGGGACATGTAACACCTGCACGATCGTTGCATCTGGAGCAGCTATATCCACCTGCATAGGAAGATGGTTATAGCATCCAAAGGCATCTGTCAGTTCCAGAAGATAAAGTCCTGCGCTATCGAGATAGATCTCCGGTGTTTCCGGTCCTGGTTTCCAATTATAAGCATAGTCAGGATTGTAGGGCGCAGTATAAATTGTTCCCGCACAAACCAGAGTATCCGAAGGGATAAGCAGTTGAGGGATCACAGCACCAAACGGTAGCAGGGTGTTATCAATCCAGTTCAGTCTGTTGGTCAATAGCGTTTTTAAGCTCAGGATCTTTCCTTCGTAAGTTTCTGAACCCAGTGTCTGCCAGACGGAAAAATTGCGGCCGGCAGGACCTTGAAACAGAGGTGCAGCAATACTGTCAATAAAGCCCATGAACTCTTCGGTTCTGAAAGCGTCTTGTCTCAAGCTGAACCAGCGACAGGCCAGCTCGTGCCTGTAGTTACTGTCGGAGTACATTCTGGACCACCAAAACGGGAATGGCCATCCGAGATGTGTATTTTCCCATACCCATCCGGAATTAGGGTCATTTGCCAAAGCTCGGTCATAATCCCACGGCGGACCAATGCACAGCTTGCCACCATCCGTGTCCTTTTCTTTGTACATGTATGTGCTGCGGCCATAGCTGTCGTAGTTCATTGTAAATTCATTGACGATCAGAAAGTCAATGAAGGTGCCCACATCGATCCATTTACGGTAGCTGGTAGCCGTATCCATGAAAGCTGGAGAATTGAGTGCAGTCTCAAACGAGTCGACGTATGTTTTGATGTAGTTCCCCTGAATCGGAAGGATCGAATCAGCCTTTGGATAGACGTATTTGAACTCAACCGGAAGATTACAGGTTGCATAATTGATCGGCTGATAGTTTGAATTCCATGATCCGGGATCGCCGTTGATGTTCATTTCTATGATATAGCCCCCTGTGAGGTCACTACCAACCGTATCAACGGTTGTTAGCTTGGCAATATCTACCCGGTTCTTATCGCGTTTTACTTTTTCAGTCAGCGTGTAAATCCCTATATAATTCCCATCCAGAAAAACCTCACAGTGCCGTGTTCTTGGGGCATATCTCGCCATTCTTCGGGCGAATTCGTAAGCAATTGTATTGTTCAACAAGCTGTTGTCGAGGTATTCAGCTTTGAAGATCCAATCGTTTTCTGCGGGTAAGCCCAAAAGCGAGGTATCCATGTCATTCCCAAGATTGTCGATCAGGTCAAAATCGTAGTTCTTCTTGGGGTATAACGGTCCGGTGAATCCTTGCCATTCCGCCATGATATTTCCTTCGTAAGCCAGGATCGACTGATCGGCAAAGTTCAGCTGACCGGGGCCGTTGTCAATAATCTCCATGTGAACAGGCACCTTTACGTCATTATTGATCGGATCACTGATGGTAGTTAGCTTTACAATCGGAATCACACTGCTCAGCGCACCATCGTAGGAGATCGTAAAAGGAATTTCTGAGGCACACGTCGTATTTTCTTTGAGTCCGATCTTGATCACGTAGGTTGTTCCCTCGGCGAAGAGGGCATCAATATCTGCCTGCAGTCCACAAAGCGCATTATCGTCATTAAAATACAAGGCACCTGTACCTGATCCATTGTAATCCACGTTTGCACAGTTGTTGTATACCCACAGCTTCGTGTCACAACCAGTTGCATTACAGGTACTTATTGAATACATGCCTGTCTGGTCCGGGGTGAATGCATAGAACACATTTTCCTGAGGAGCGGAGGTAATACCTAGTGACGTGGGAAGCGGATCTTCACAAATAGTGCCCGGGTCACAATTGAAGGAATGGGATGCGAGGTAGGTGAATTCCCCACCGCTTGCCACTTCTGTTCCATCCAGGGAAATTACATAAGCGCCATTCCCATAGCCGCAACAAATACCATCACCGTAGCTGTCATGAATATCGAATCTGATGCATGCAGCAGTATCTACACACACGACATCACCCAAATAGTTCCCGCTAGAAACCTCGATTCCATCACTGAATAAGTTCCAGGTTGTTTCATCCGGGTATGAGTCTGGAATGATATCGATCTGTACGGGCCATTGACCTATCGGACATTGCGAAAAAGCAGAAGCAGAAAGCAGGAGCAGGGACAAACCAAGGATACTGATTACTCTTGTCATCAGGCTAAAATTAACAATTCCCTTGAGATTTGTGCAGAGATACCATCTAAAACCTGATCTTTCAAATATTTCATGATCCCTTTGGACATACGTGCAGTGGATGAAAGCACTTTTTTGCTACGCAAAAAAGCTGATTCTTACGTACAACCTGCTCGTGCAACTCAATAACTAAAGTCTATTCCGCATCAACTTAAATAACTCCGATTTTGAATTGATGCTCAATTTTCGATAGACTTTTTTCACGTACATGCGCACTGTATCAATGGCCAAATCATGCTTATTCGCAATCATTTTATAGCTCAATCCATCGAGAATCCCATTGACGATGTCTTTTTCTCGCACGGTGAGTTCTTGCATAATATTCCGCGGCTGTTTGAAAAATTCAATGATTCGACGTGCTATTTTTGGGGTCATGTAGGCTCCACCATTGCCGATGCACTCAAACACTTCGGTAAACTTCGTTTCAAAACTTTGCTTGTCGATGTACCCTGAAGCGCCAAGTTGCAGCGCCTTGAAAATGGTTTCCGAATCATCTTGTATGGTATTCATAATGATGGCCGATTTGGGATACAATTTAAGGATCCGTTCTATCATTTCTAAGCCATTCATCTCAGGCATCACAATGTCAAGCAAAAAAATGTCGGCTTCGATTGGATTTTCTAAAAAATCAATGGGATTGATAAACACATGCCGGCAACCCATGTTTTCAATGGTGTTGATATTTTCTTGCATCTCATGTGCAAGGTGAATATCGTCTTCAATGATAATTATTTGCTTCATCACAATGGTAAATGAATTTCTATGGTTATTCCTTGACTTCCGTTGGCGATATAATACGAATAGCGTCCTCTATTTCTGGTTATCCGTTTCCTTATATTGCGAATACCATTTCCTTTAAACCCTTCAAGTTCTTTTAAATCACAAACCCCATTGTCTGAAATTTGAATATACAGGGTTTTGTTTTTGGCTACAAAGCTCAGTGTGAGTTGATCCGCACCCGAATGTTTAATGCAATTCGTGACAATCTCATAAATTGACAATTTAATGTCTCGAAAAAGTTCTCCCCTCAACACGTAGTTCTTATCCATTTCGCTGTCAAACTTCACGTGAATTTGAGCCTGTTCGCAAGATGAATGCACAAACTCTTGAAGTTCATCATTCAAATCGTGAAGCGCATATTTTTTTCTAGAAATTGAATCCAAATAGGTCCTGAACGAGTAAAGCGCCTCATTCAACCCAATTTGAAGTCGTTCAATTTCGGATTCATCAAACTTCTTGCGCTTGCTAATTAATAATAGACGGGTTAAAATGGTTCCAGACTCATCGTGTAAATCCATGGCAATCTTAGACTGTGTCTTTGCTTTTATTCTTAGAGAACGGAAAAAGAAAAGGATGAATAAGATAACAAGTACAAGGATGATACAAAATGTAAGGATATAAAAACTCGTTTTTACATAAAACGGTACAGAAACATAGAGTGGAAATGACTTTTCATCTACAAGTTGACCATATGGGTTGTACATCCTGATTTTTAATGTATAGTTTCCATAGGTTAGGTTAGACAAGAGAATCCAATTTTTTTTATCTGTTTTAAACCAATTTTTTCCGTCTAAGCAATATTGAAAGCTATAGCCATAGCCAAAATCAAAATCTAAGTTGGTGAGGTATACTTTTAATGCTTCCTTTCCGGTCGCAAAGGTTATTTTCTCGCCGTTTATATAGGTTGAGAACCTTTTGTCTTTTTCATTCCGAATCGTTTCAATGCCAGAAATAAGCAATCGGTTGACATAGTGGTATTCCTCCACCGCACTGGGATGAATCATTTCATAGGAATTTAATCCTCCAAAAATAATTTGGCCATTGCGAAGTAAACACGCCGACTTGTAATTGTATTCCGTGTTGTTGACTCCGTGATTCTTATTCATGAACCGAATCACACCACGCTTCGTATCAAAAAATGTCAATCCCGAATAGGTTGATGCCCAAATATTGCCGTTCTGGTCTTCGATCATTTCAACGACTTTCGGGTGCGAAATTTCTTCCGAAGTGGTATACTTCACCCGCAGTTTTAAGGTTTGCATGTCGAAAACAAACACCCCTTGGTTTGTCGCCGTCCACACTTCATTTTTACCTGGACGAAGAAGCACATCGCGAATGTCACACGATAAACGTTCCTTTGAGGTTAGAGCTTTAAAACCATATCGACTATTCAGTCGAACCAAATGCAATCCTTTGTTCGTCCCCAAATAAATAAGGTTCGTATTTTTTAAGTGGGCTACCACATGTATGATTGTACCTTGTTTTAAGTTGTAAGAAAATCCCTTCTTGTTAAACGGATTGTAGGTAACCAATTTGTTTCCACCGGCAAGTAGCAAGAGAGAATCAGAAAAATTGGCGATGCTCTCGAAGGTTTCATTTTCAGCCATCGATGAAGAGCTGTGCGAACGAACTTTTTTCGATGACAGGTCGATGCTGATCAATCCATTTCCTTCAGTCGTACAATACAATTCATCATTAAAGATGGTCCCATCATAGGTGGTGAGCGTCTGAGATGAAAAACGCATCAATGAATGATCATCCTCGACCAATATATATGGATAACCTAAATAATAACGCTTGTCTTTGTGCTCAACAATGCGGCGACGAACGATCAATTGGTTACCTTGAAATATAGAAAAATCATCAATCCGTTTACTCAGGGCGGGGATCTGCAAAATTTTCACAACGCCTTGATTGCTTGCAATCAAAAAACACGTTTCACTAATTCGACAAATGGATTTGAATTGTATATTCTCTTGTCCGCCAAATGCAAGAGCAACCGTGTTTTTATAGAAATCTACAATTGGAATCCTGTTGTTTTCAATGTAGATGTTTTTCCCAGAGGGTTCCTCCTCAAAAAAACTAATCAACCTTTTACCCACAAATTTAGGATGCTCAACAAACCTGTTTCCTTTTAGAATACGCACAACATCCTCGTTCCAAAGGACAATTCCATATTTTTTTGATTTGCAAAAATTTCCAGTCTGTCCGGCATCTGCGACAACAATTTTTTTCAGGTTTGACGGATGTTTTGGATCAATCGCAAACACGTTCTGCTTGTTTAAACTGACATACAGTTGTCCTCGGTGTATGATGAGGCTTGATTGATCTGTTGTATTGAACGTTTGCTTGAAAATCGTTTTGTTTTTCACCTTAAGCAAGAGGGTGCCCGTATCAAATAAAATAGCAGTCGTGTCATTCGAAATGGTTAAGGCCAAAGGATTTGATGTGTACACCTTTTTAAAGCGCCCCGTTTTTGGATCCAGTGCAATGAGGCCATCACCTTCCGTCAGCAACAAAAAGCGTGTACCCTGTTGCTCAATTTTGAGAATGCGGTTGTTTTTGAAAATTGTAGGGTGAGTCGTACTATTGAAATTGAAAAAATTGTAGCCATCGAACCGTGATACCCCATTGTCTGTGGCAATCCAAACATATCCTTGATCGTCTTTGACAATGTCGTTAATCTCATTGTGTGGAAGTCCTGAACTGATATCAAAAGGAGGCGTAAGGCCTTGGTAATACTGCCCAGAAGCGTTGGAAATCAAACATAGGAACACGAGAAACGTCAGCACATTACGTTTGGCATTTAAGTCCCTAATTTTTGTTCGATCTAATGAAAAATGCAACACGTTCAAATGTACTTTAAATAGAAAAGAAAATGAAAAAATGAGCGGCGTTAAAACAAGTGCTACACATTTAAATGTGTAGCATTTCCCATGTTTTCACACCCTTTTACACACATCTATATGTGTAGTCGTTTGCCCATAGCTCGCTGAATATAGATTTAATTTCGCATGTTCGAAAACATCGTGCTAAACTGCGATGCCGACGGATTTAAACACATTGACTATGACACTTTCGAAAGTTTTGAATAACTGGATACTACCATGCGCTTTTTTTGCGCTTCTTCTTTTCTTCGGAAATCAAAGTTTTGCTCAGGATGCCGATGGGGATGGTATAGTCAATAATCTCGATGTAGATGATGACAACGACGGGGTATTGGATGCAGTGGAATCGCCAGGTTGCTTCTTTAGCACTGCGAATTGGAATAACTCTCCAAAATCAGATTTCGTAACAATTACCTCAGAGCTAGGCCTATTAAATC
>JBILNH010000177.1:0-4998 GCA_044375095.1 Crocinitomicaceae bacterium | reverse complement strand
CCAGCATCTTTTTTCTGGTAATATTCTCCAGTGTACGGATAATCAGTAGCTTTTTCTAGTAAAACGCGCTGTTCCTGTTCGGTAAGTGCATTGTACTTTTTTGAAGAGTCTATAGTATTACCGTTCGCTTTTGTTGATTTATTCTGTGCTTGACAAGACATAAGCGAGACAATAGCAATGAGAAGTGTAAAACATTTTTTCATAACCTTAAAACAACTTACATTACCTTTTGGTTCTCTACTCGCGAATTTGAGCACCAAGCTCAGACTCTAGTCGTTCACGAATGCGTTTCATTAATCCATCCACTTGCTCATCACGAAGTGTTTGTAGATCGTCTTGGAAATGAAACGATACGGCATAAGATTTTTGTCCTTCAGGTAAATTCTCCCCTTCGTACACATCGAATAATCCGACTTCTTTGAGTATTTTTTTATCTATTTCACGCGCCAATTGTTCAATTTCACTGAATCGAATTTCTTTTTTAAGCAACATCGAGAAGTCGCGGCGAACGGCGAATGTTTTGGGTACTTCTTTGTACTGAATTTTAACCATTGACATAGCATCTAACAGTACGTCCCAATCAATATCAGCAATAAAAACAGCTTGTTTCACGCCACATTTTTTGAGGACATCATCAGTCATCCAACCTATGGAAGCAACGCGTTTTTTAAGAATATACCAATCTGTTCCGTCAGCGAATAACTCATTATCGATTGATCGTTCCTGCGACAAATTATTCAACCCTAAACGCTGCAGAAGAGCTACTAGTATTCCTTTCAGTTGGTAAAAACTTGAAGGTTGATTTGTTCCGTTCCAATGATCAGCATCTTGTTTTCCAGTTAGTGCCAATATCAAGCGCTTATTCTCTACATATCCGGATTCGAACTTGTGGTAAACCTTACCAAATTCAAGTAATTTCAAGTTCGCTTGTTGGCGGTTTTGATTGTACGCAATTACATCCAATGCACCGTAAATAAGTGTTTGGCGCATAGCATCCAACTCAAGACTCAATGGATTAAGCAATTTGACCTGATGTTCCTCTTTGGTTTGTTTCGCTTCCTGCAGGCTAGCATGCGATGAAGAAACTAATGAATTGTTCATCATTTCAACAAATCCTTTTCCAACAAGGAATTCGATTGCAGTTGATTGGATTTTCTCAGGATTGGGCTTTGGAAAGGAAATTCCAGACATGTTCCATTTGTCCTGAAAAGGCACATTATTAAAGCCATAAATCCGCAAGACCTCCTCGATAACATCAATTTCACGGGTGACATCCACACGATACGCCGGAACTTCCAGGGAAAGCTGGCCATGTGAATTGGAAACCACCGGAATATCGAGTAAGCCAAGAATTTCAATGACCTCTTCATCCGTACAATTGACTCCAGCAATCGATCGGAATCGTTCAGTTGCAAATTCAACTTTATTGAACAACGCAAGGCTTCCGTCGTCTACACGAAAAGGACTCATCGAAATTTGTCCTCCGGCAACCTCCTGGATAAGCAATGCCGCTCGTTTTAATGCATATTCGGTAAGTGCAGGATCAACGCCGCGTTCAAATCGAAAACTGGCGTCAGTCGATAATCCGTGGCTTTTGCTTGTCTTACGAATGGAAACCGGCTGAAAATAGGCAGATTCTAAAAACATCGAAGTAGTGGAATCACTTATTCCTGAATGTTCTCCACCAAAAACACCGGCAATACACATCGGTTCGGTTTGATTACAAATGACTAAATCCTCTGTGTTTAGTTTACGTTCAACACCATCCAGTGTCGTAATCATTTCGCCATCATTGGCACATCTCACTATAACCTTCTTACCGACAGTTTTTAAGTCAAAAGCATGCAGCGGGGTTCCCAACTCTCTCATGACAAAATTGGTCACATCAACCACATTGTTAATCGGTGATAACCCTACTGATCTCAAACGTTTTTGCAACCATGCAGGTGACGATTTAACTTCGATATTGGAAATGGTGACACCAAAATACTTCGGACATTTCACGTGATCTAGTACTTCTATTTCAACTGGACTATCGGTTGATTCCACTTGAAACGTTTCGATTGAAGGCCAATTGATCGATGTGCTTTTCTTATCTCTAAATTGCAGGTAAGCACGTAAGTCTCTTGCTACACCGATATGTCCCATGGCATCTGCTCTGTTTGGGGTCAATCCAATTTCAAGAATGTAATCGTCTTCTAAATCAAATACTTTAGCAGCTGGTGTGCCAACCTCAAGTTGATTGTCTAAGACCAAAATTCCATCGTGCGAATGCCCAATTCCAAGTTCGTCCTCCGCACAAAGCATCCCATGGGATTCAACTCCACGAATTTTTGAAACTTTCAACTTTAAGGGCTGATCTGGCTCAGGGTAAATCGTTGATCCGACGGTTGCCAACAGTACTTTTTGTCCAGCCGCCACATTTGGCGCGCCACAAACAACCTGCAAGGGTTCATTACCGATGGTAACAGTCGTAACTTTTAATTTATCGGCGTCTGGATGCTTTTCACATGTCAATACCTCTGCAACAACAACACCAGCCATTCCACCTTGAACAGCCTCTTTTTTCTCCACACTTTCCACTTCAAGTCCGGTTTCCGTAAGAATTGCAGCCACCTCCTCAACAGGAAGGTCAATTGAAATATATGATTTGAGCCAATTATATGATATTTTCATGGGTATTGAACGTGAAATTGCAGGGCGAATTTACGCAATCTGATTGAGAACTGTTTGGAGCAATTGGAACTTCTTCGTTTATATTCATCATTGAATTGAACCATTTAATGAGTTATACGTTAAGTTCATCAGTTCATTCTCTCTTCATTCCTACTAAGTCGTATATTCGCATCATGAAAACCATATTGCTATTTTTAACCTTTGTTTTCTCAATAGGGTTATCGTATTCCCAATCTAAAAGTACACTAAGTGGTTACCTTACTGATGCAAAAAGTGGCGAAGCGGTAATCGGTGGTCGCATTGCTTTTCCAACGTTAAAACAAGCCACAGTAACCAATACGTACGGATTTTATTCCATCACCGTCCCTTCCGGAACATACAGTGTTGAATTCAGAGCAAGTGGTTTAAGCACAGAAACGCGCAACATTGATTTGACGAAAGATGTCGTACTGAGTGTAGAACTTGGTTCTGATCTCAAAGAATTACAAGAGGTAAAGGTCAACGCAAAGAAAGGCGATAATATCAATTCAACAAAAATCGGTCAGATTGAACTTGAGGTAGACAAAATAAAAACCCTGCCAGCTTTTATGGGGGAGGTGGATATTATTAAAACCGTTCAGTTACTGCCTGGTGTCTCTTCTGTTTCTGAGGGTGGACAGGGATTTTATGTACGAGGTGGAGGTCCCGATCAGAACTTGGTTTTACTCGACGAAGGTGTGGTATATAATGCCTCTCACCTTTTTGGATTCTTTTCTGTTTTCAATGCAGATGCTGTAAAAAGTGTCAACCTTATCAAAGGAGGAGTCCCTGCAAACTATGGAGGAAGGTTAAGTTCTGTATTGGAAATCAATATGAACGAAGGCAATTATAAAAAATTCAAAATTAAAGGAGGCTTGGGTGTTATTGCATCGCGCCTAACGATTGAAGGACCTTTGAAAAAAGACAAAGGTTCATTTATCATTTCGGGAAGAAGAACATATGTTGACCTCATCATGAAAGCAGCCATACCCGATTCATCACCATTTGCTGGTTCAGGATATTACTTCTATGACATGAACTTGAAGTTAAATTACAAACTTGGTGAAAAGGACAGAATCTACTTGAGTGGGTATTACGGTAAAGACTTGTTTTTCTTTGACAATAAAGAAGATAATTTTCGAGTTGAAATGCCATGGGGAAATGGGATCGCAGCACTGCGGTGGAATCACTTGTTTTCGAACAAGCTATTCATGAATGTGACGACAACGTTTTCGGACTACCAGTTTAGTTTCGGATCGGCGCAAGATCAGTTCCAAATTGCGTTGGTTTCAGGTGTACGTGATGTGGGTGCAAAAGCTGACTTTTCCTATTTTCCATCGACACGTCATAAAATCAAGTGGGGAGTAGATTACACTTTTCACACGTTTAATCCAACCAGTTTATCTGCGTCTCAAGATGATGTGGAATTCGATACTGGCGAATCACAAAAACTTTACAGTCACGAAACAGCCATTTATGCATTAGATGAGTTCGATTTAAATGAAAAAATCAAAATCAACGCCGGTTTACGTTACAGCACCTTCCAGCATGTAGGTCCGTTTAAGCGATACGTAAAAGGAGATATTAGTCAACCTGATCAAGTTATTGAGTACAACAAAGGAGATATTATCGCTTCATACCAAGGATTGGAACCACGTATCTCCGGAAGGTGGTTGCTTAACGATAAAAGTTCTATCAAAGCAGGGTACATGTACAACTATCAATACGTACACCTCACTTCTTTGAGCGCTGTATCCTTACCAACTGATATTTGGTACCCAACAACCGACTTGGCAAAACCACAAAAAGGCTGGCAAGCTTCTGTCGGTTATTTTAGAAATTTCTTTGGCGATAATTATGAGGCATCTGTTGAAGTGTACTATAAAGGAATGAATAACCTGATTGAATTTAAAGAAGGTGCTTTACCAGGAGACAACATTAATGATAATACAGATAACTTATTGGTATACGGAAGAGGTCAGGCATATGGAATTGAATTCTTTATTAAAAAATCAGTTGGGAAATTAACAGGATGGATTGGGTACACCTTAGCAAAAACAGATCGGATATTTCCAGATTTAAATAACGGCGAATTATTCCCAGCGAAGTATGACCGACGCCACGATTTATCGACTGTGGCAACCTACAAATTAAATGACCGTTTAACGTTTGGAGCATCGTTCATTTACGCCACAGGAAACACGTTGACGCTTCCAACTTCATGGTACGTGCAGAATCAAAACCTCCTTTTCAATTACGGCGCACGAAATTCGACCCGAATGGCACCTTACCACCGACTGGATA
>JBILNH010000176.1:0-5058 GCA_044375095.1 Crocinitomicaceae bacterium | reverse complement strand
GAGTGTCTCAGAAGTGGGAGCTTAAGTCGAACATACACGTACGTTAATGAGCGCTTTATTCCGCTTGTCTGTGCATTTTCCCTTAACCACAATGGATTGCCCGAATAAAAATACGGGGAAAAACAACACAAATAAATACATTAACTGGCGCATGCTCCACAAAAGTAGCACTACAAACGAAAGTGACAGTATTTTATTATCATTCCTTTAGAACGATAAAATCCATATCGAACGGATCTATAAACTGATGCAATTGCTCAATTCGTTCGTGAATCGCTCCTGTTGGACACATTGTCAATACATTCATTTTTCGTTCTTGGAGTGAGCCATCTGGAAATAGGCGTCCAAAAACTTGATCAATTTGGTTTAGACTGGACTCATGCTGCTGTTTTACAAACTTGAGAAGTTTATCTTTAATCAACTCGACTTGTTTGGTTACTTTCACAAGCTCAGCTGTGGACATTCTCTCTGCGTTTAGATCGATCAATTTAGCTTGCGCATTGAATTCATCTGTCAATTGATTCATCAACACATCGACTTTACTAAAATCGAATTGATCATCAGAAAGGGACATCACCATATCTTTTTTCACCGTACTTACTTCGCGAAAAAGATCTACAACGGAAAGGTTGATTTTTGCCATTTTTTTCGTCGTAACCGAATCAATCCAAAGGATTGAAACACGCGGAGTGATTAACGGATATTGGATATTATATTCCTCAAAAACAGCTTTTAACTGGATCCAATAGGCTATTTCACCTACCCCACCAAGGTAGCATAAATTCGGCAGTACAGTTTCCTGATAAACAGGCCTCAAAATAACATTTGGAGAAAATCGTTCAGGGTACTCATCCAATTCATCAATTACTTCCTTTTCGGAAATCAGTCTATCGACATTCAATCGGTATTTATTGTCCTCTTCAACGATTCTATCTCTGGTGCCATTTGAGAGGTAGAATAAATTTATTTCACGTGGATTTACTTGAATTTTCGCTCCTTCTTTTTGCAAATGCTCGTTTGTATTCGTAACCAAACGAAACGATTGCTTCTCGAGAATCTCGCGTTTCATAATCGCTGAAAAATGAGCTTTTAATCGCTTATTATCACCATCGATAACAATCAAGCCGAAACGATCGAATAAAAAATGGATCAGGTGAAAGAATGCCTCTCCATATGTTTTTCCATTCCAAGAGTCTAACAAGTGATTGAGTTGATCTTTCGACTGATTTTGAAACAACTGTCGAATTTGGTCTTTTATTTCACTCAATCCAATGGTAGACATTCGACCAACGGCTCCTTGCTCGCTGGTATTCCAAATCAACCGTGAATTGAACACATCTAAAGACCGCACTTCCTCAATGTCATGATCTTCAGAAGCCATCCAAAAAACAGGAACGACTTTATATAAGTCATTGTCTGTATTCAATTCTTCAGCCATTCGAATCACATGTAGTATCTTGTAAATAGAAAATATTGGTCCAGTTGCCAAGGAAAGCTGATGACCAGTAGTCACGGTAAATGTATTATCACTTTGAAGCCATTGTAAATGCTGTGCCGTCTTTTCCGAACAATTGATAGTCGCATATTTTTCGCGAATAGCCGTGACAAGCGTGGAACGCACATCATTGGAATAGGAAGAGCGTTTGAGTTCAACTTGTTTATCGAATGCCTCCTTTGAAAATACACGTTGAATAAAAGGCAAAAGACTTTCTTGATCATAAGCTAATCTATTCTGCTGATCTGAAAAAAATCCTGTTTGTTTTCGATGGAACGTGAACTTTTGCATAGACAAATGTAATGAAGGATAGTGAAATCAATCTTTACTTTCTATGATTTAAGGTTAATCTTCCATGATAGTAAGCACAACGGAATAGATAATTATCTTTGTAAAAAAAATCTATGGAAGCAATAATTACCACAAACAAAGGAGTTATGCGTGTATCGCTTTACGATAAAGAAACTCCAAATACAGTCGCAAACTTTGCGAAATTGGCGAAGGAAGGTTACTATAATGGCTTGAAATGGCACCGAGTAATCCCAAACTTTGTTATTCAGGGCGGTTGTCCAAATACACGAGAAGGAGCGACGGGCATGCCTGGAACTGGAGGGCCTGGATATCAGATCGATTGTGAAGTTAAGTCAGAAAATCAGCACCATGAACGAGGTGTATTGTCAATGGCTCATGCCGGGCGCAATACGGGAGGATCACAGTTTTTCGTTTGCCATTCTCGCGACAACACCGCACATTTAGATGGAAACCATACGTGTTTTGGAAAAGTGATCGAAGGAGTTGACGTAGTCGACGGTATTCGTGAAGGAGATACTATTGACAGTATCGAGATTGTTGACTAAAGGAACGTTTATACCGAATGGAAAAGGTTGTCAATTGACAGCCTTTTCTTTTTTAGTGCCTGCCTCGACAAATGCATCGTGCAACGGAAGTAAATTGGGGCAAGTTGATTCTATCATCTTTCGGAAAGATGAATCGAAAGGATCTGCTTGTTGCGCGTGATCAAAAATGCATTGCGTATAGTGAAGCATTCTAATTTCTTTATGCAGAGCAAGTGTATCACGAACCAATAGCGCATCTTTTGTTCCCATGCAGCCACAAATATCAAACACGGCCTTTCGCTGGATTTCGGGATCGGGCTGACCGCAAGAAAAAAGGAGCAAACCGAATAAAAGAAACTGTCCAAAACCAATCATTTGTTTCATGCGAACAAAATTAGACTTTTCGATTCCGGTGTTTTGAATGCGAACGGGATAAGTTTTTAACAATTGTCAAAGTTGGTTTGAGAAGTTGTTCGGATGCCGTACATTTGTCTTATGAGTGATTTTGTTGTTTCTGCCCGCAAATACCGTCCGCAAACGTTTTCGTCTGTGGTTGGTCAGAAATCGATTACTGCTACCTTAAAAAATGCGATCAAAACGGATCACTTAGCCCAAGCATTTCTTTTTTGTGGCTCAAGAGGTGTTGGAAAAACGACAAGCGCGCGAATTTTAGCAAAAACCATCAACTGCTTCAATCGAACAGAGGCCATAGAATCTTGTGACGCTTGCGATTCGTGTATTTCCTTCAATACAGGTAATTCATTAAATATATATGAGCTTGATGCTGCGTCGAACAACTCCGTTGATGATATTCGAAGGTTGATCGATCAAGTGCGCATTGCCCCGCAATTAGGTCAGTACAAAATATACATCATCGATGAGGTACACATGTTATCTCCACAAGCGTTCAATGCGTTTTTGAAAACATTGGAGGAACCGCCTAAGCATGCCATTTTCATTTTAGCTACAACTGAAAAGCACAAGATCATACCGACCATTCTATCCAGGTGTCAAATATTTGATTTTAGTCGAATTAAAGTTAAAGACATTGCTGATCACCTAGCATACATTGCCACACAGGAGGGAATTAGCGCAGACAGTGAGGCATTGCATCTCATTGCACAAAAAGCGGATGGAGCACTTCGCGATGCATTATCCATTTTTGACCAACTGGTAACCTTTTCAGGAACAACATTGACTTATAAACAAGTCATTGAAAACTTGAATATACTCGACTACGATTACTACTTCAGAATAGTCGAAACAGCTGAAAAAGCCGATATACCTTCAGGCCTACTCCTGTTAAATGACGTGTACGAAAAAGGCTTTGATGGACATCACTTTATTATTGGCCTTGCAAACCATTACCGAAACCTTTTAGTTTGTAAAGATGTTCGAACAGCTCAGCTCTTAGAAGTTGGAGAATCAGTTCAACAACGTTACATTGATCAAGCAAACGCCATTGATCATTACCTCATTTTACGTGCCTTAGGTGTTTTAAGTAAAACGGATGTAGAATACAAGTCTTCCAAAAATCAGCGTTTACTCGTAGAAATGGCGGTGATGCAATTGTGTTCTTTAAAACAAGAGCTCGAAAAAAAAAATGGCTAACGGATCCCGTTGAATTGATTCCTTTTCCTAATCAAGCCCTAAGAGACAAAGTCACACCAGCGAATAAACCGCTTGTTCCTTCTGTACCGTCGCAGTCAATCCCATCTATTCCAATCGAAAAAGTGGCCGAAAAACCGGTTGGCACGTTAAATACGACGCACTTGTCCATTAAAAAAATACTGGAAAAGAAGGAAGTGGAGTTGCAAGCGAATAGTTCCATTCAAAAGGATTTGCCTCGTAATAGTTTTATACTCGATGACGTTAAAATGCTGTGGAGAAGGCATGCGTTTGAAATGAAGGAAAAAGGCTTAGAAACTTATTATAATGCACTTATTAAACGTGAACCTATTATCGATGACGAAGTGTTCATTCTTGAAGTAGATAATCAAATTCAGATCGATTATATTACTCCGAATTTACCAGAAATGATCGGTCAGTTCCGAAAGGCATTGAATAACTACTTTATTGATATCCAATTACGATTGAACGAAAATCCAGATAAAGAAGTGAAGTTTCTTTCGGGGAAAGACAAATTTGCTGCGTTAGCACGAAAAAATCCAAATCTTCATACACTGAAGAATACGTTTAATCTAGATATCGAATACTAACCTAGAGGTTGATTCTTAACTGAACCGTAATATCAGATTTTCGAGAACCAGAAATTTCTTCGGGACCGGAACCAATGCTTGATCGATTGGAATATATAAAAACGCCATAACGAATCCACAAATCAGCATGTCTAAGGAAAGAATACCTTAATAGAACATACGCTCGACTTCCTTGGTAAAAGTAGGCCGGAACGGCAAATACATAAAGTGCATTGTTTTCGAACGTGTACAAGCGAGTATCGTAACTGTCTGTATCAAAGAGCGCATAGCGCAATGACACATCCATTGGAAATTTTTTCGGCTTAAACAATACGTCTTGCGTAATTAGCATTCCTTTTTCTTTTCCGACACTTTTTCGATCCAATGTGACCCATTCAATTCGGGATTTTAAGGTTACCCATTCCGAAACGGCATATGAAATATTCAGGCGGTAATTGCGTTGCACAACATCTTCTATCGGCGTCACTGGATCATCATTGTTTCGAGCGTTTTTCTCTCGAACCTGTTG
>JBILNH010000175.1:0-5070 GCA_044375095.1 Crocinitomicaceae bacterium | reverse complement strand
TAGTGCTTTCGTTTTAACATCCTCAAAACTGCGGTATCCTTTTTTATTCATAGATACGTTGGCACCAAAATATGCTGGCGGAGGAAGTAAGCCATCCGTAACCGCTGCGATAAAGGCTTCCTTGTTTGGTTGATTCAATGCGTAATTCATTTTCTTTTGATTACCCAGCGTATCAACTGTTTCTTTCATCATGTTTTTACCACATGCAGAACCTGCACCGTGAGCGGGATATACCGTAATATCGTCACTTAACGGCATGATTTTATTCATCAAGCTTTCATACAACAAGCCCGCCAATTGTTCTTGTGTCATATCTGCTGCTTTTTGCGCGAGATCAGGACGACCAACATCTCCTAAGAAAAGTGTGTCTCCAGAGAAAATAGCTGTTTCTTTTCCAGCTTCATCGATTAACAGATAAGTGGTACTTTCCATGGTATGTCCTGGCGTGTGAAGCACTTTAATCTTAACATCACCAATATCAAATACTTTATTGTCCTCTGCTATGATGGAATCAAACTCCGGTTTTGCTAATGGGCCGTATACAATTGGAGCACCTGTTTTTTTGCTAAGATCAAGATGACCAGATACAAAATCAGCGTGAAAATGCGTCTCGAAAATATATTTTAATTTAACTCCATCTTGAGTCAAACGCTCAAGATATGGTTCCACTTCGCGTAACGGGTCTATTATAAATGCTTCTCCTTTGCTAACCACATAGTAAGCACCTTGTGCCAAACATCCTGTGTAAATTTGTTCTACTTTCATACTAAAAATTGTTATCTCTAAATCGTTACTTTGGCGAAAATACAAACGCTGATTTAACTCATGTGTTACTAAAGTTACTTAACGGAAGCCACTTTGCCTCTTTTCTTCAATTGATATTCATTAAAAACCTGCTTTTATATATGTCCATCCTTCCTCTTGTTTGGAAACAATGTGTATGATACCAGCTGGAACAAATCCAGCAAGAGATGTAATTGCTGATCTTTCAATGTTTCTTTCCTTCAATGAAAACTCACAAGCCTGGAATTTTACTCCCTTTGAAACAGCAGTGGATATAGCATATAGCACAACTGATTTCTCTTTATTCAGCATTTCCAATCCCGGACCATGACAAACCACTTCCATTTCTGTAGTCGGAGAAACGCTGTGTATATTCTTCAATTGTTTCATCAATGCCTTATGTGCCATGGTATCCGCGGTGGTAAGTTGGAAAATAATTTTATGAGATTTATCCTGAATCTGTGCGTTAGAGAACGATGCAAGGAATCCCAAAAACGCAATTAAAAGGGTGTATTTCATATTTATAGATTTTAATTTTCACAAAGATAAATCGATTAAAAAAGTGGTTTGTAACTTGAGTTGCATACCTTGAACACGAATGATTATCGACCGATTTTCTATTCCGCTGAAGATCTTATCAACTTGGCAGAATGGGGAAAAATTTGGTAAAACATTGCCTCTATTTTTGCCTGAAACGACATAAACTTTTTCTTTATGAAACCACATCCTACCTTTTATCGGTTCATCCGTTATGTACTGCTCATTCTCATCTTATTTCACAGAGAGAATCAAAGTTGGGCCCAACTACCATTGCCCGAATGTACGGCTGATGTGCCATTTTTTGTGATGGATTTATCATCAAATCCAGATTCGTCCGATACTACACTAGAGATAATACAGCCAGGAAGTTGCAGTGATGATGGTAAAAACGTTGCTTTTTACGTCATGCTTTATCCCGATGTGGCCATGTTTGAATCGATTGTTGCTCTGGGATACACCGACCCTGGTTGATCCGGCGCTAATGATATCATCAGTGGTGATGATTTGAATATACCCCATGGACTTTTCTTCAAATTTATTTTATCTGAAGAACATAAAGTGAATCGTTTACCGAACCATTGAAAGTAATCAAGAATTAACTATCCCAATTATCATAAATAATTAAACATGAAAAATCAGCATTTTAAAATCAAGTCTGTCTTAATTATTCTTGGATTTGTACTATTGAGCAATAATTTAATAGCTCAGAATCCAATTAAATTAAGTGATTTTTTAGTAGCATCTACAATTTCAGAGACAACATACCCCATTCAACAATTGAGCAGAGGAGTTGTACCAACGGTGTACCTAACACAAGGTGTGATTTCTATCGTTGATCCAGGAATACAGCCGATTCGAGTGATTACTGACATTGCTTCGTTGAGTCAACTCTGTATTCAAAATACACAATTTGAAAATGTCGAATTGATTTTAATTCAAATTGAAAATGAATCTGACATGAATTGGAGCCTTAATCCAAATTCTTTGAGTCAATTTGAAAACCTACAGTACATCTATATTTCAAGTTCAATCCCTTTATGTGATCCTTCGAATGGAAATTCTAATTGTGAAAAAGAAAAAATTATTTCTTTTCTGAGTGGTGAATTATGTTCATCCATTACACTAGTTTATTCATCAGAAGTTAGCGAATAAATCATTACAAGTTATGAAAAATTTCATCTCCACAAAAATACTAAATCGTATTGCTTTCATTTCAATTACGATTGCAGTATCGAGTTCAATAAACGCACAAGTTATTAAAGCGTTCACACAAAGAACTTCGAGTTACACACCTTCAAAAGTAATTTACAATATCCAAGGTGATTTCACAATGATTGGCAATTCGAATATGACACTGCAATCATATGATGTGAATGAAAACAACAGTAACAATGTAATGGTTTACACTGATATTGACGGTGATGCAAACACCTTAAACTCTTCTTCAGCGACACTCGGTTTTTCTACAGAAAATGGGGCAATTCCAGAATGTTCCAATATTATTTATGCTGGTCTTTATTGGACAGGAAGAGCAAGTGATGCAACTTCAAGTCCTGAATCATTTTCTGTTACCAAAGGTTCTCTAACAAAGACTCTTAACAAAAGAAAAATAAGTTTTAAAGGCCCCGGACAATCTGCCTATACCGAGTTTACTGCAAATCCTGGAAACATCTATTACCCAGATGGTACTTATGGAAATATGTATTCCGCATATATTGAAGTTACAGATTATGTAAAAAACAGTGGCGTCGGTTCATATACTGCCGCAGACATTGCTCTTATTGAGGGGAATGGTGGCGCAACAGGTTACTATGGTGGTTGGGGCATGGTTGTTATCTATGAAAATTCCAAAATGAATTGGCGAGATGTCACACTTTTTGATGGCCATGCTTATGTTGTAGGTAATAGTTCTGTTAACTATGATTTACCAGTAGGTGGATTCCAAACAGTACAAAGTGGAGATGTCAACATGAAACTTGGAATAATGGCTGGTGAGGGAGATGTTGGAATTTCTGGAGATTATTTTAAAATCAGAAATTGGCAAAATACTTCATGGTTAACCTTGAACCATTCGGGGAATTCTGTTAACAACTTTTTCAATGGATCTGTAAATACTGGAGGGAATTCTCGAAATCCCAATCTTCAGAATAACACAGGTATGGATATCGCGATGTTCGATATTCCTAATGTTGGCAATACAATATTGACCAACAATCAAACTTCGACAAAATTTCAATACGGGTCAACTCAAGACACCTATATTATTTTTGCATTGGCGATGTCAGTTGACGCCTATATACCAGAAGTAGAGGCTTTTGTTTCCGCTGAAACCATAAATGGTTTGCCGGTAGGTTCTAATCCAATTACTGTATCACCTGGACAAGATCTTGAGTTCATGGTCGAAATAAAAAACCAAGGAACTGAAGCAATTAATAATGCCGTTTTAACCATACCAATTCCATATACAGCAAGTTTTGTTAGTGGAAGTCTATTAAATAGTGTTACCTTCTTACCATTACCTACACCAAACAATGCCTATTTTGACCCTGCGGCAGGACCAACAGGTTCAATTATTTGGGATTTGGGTACTCTTCCATTAGTTGCTGGTTCCCCAGATTCAGTGCTTGCTAGATTAAGTTTCCATTTAACTGTTATTGATGATTGCAATATTCTTGCAAATCCAGATTGCCCTCCAAGTGTCGCCTTAGGAGGAATTGTTAGTGGTCAAGGAGCAGTTTCTGGATCTAATTTTTCTCTTCAGTTTATTCAAGGTTTTGAATCAAGTGGATTATGTGCAGGAGAACCGATAAAAGACCCTCTTATTATTGACATTGAAGCGAACGACTATTTAGCAACAAATTGTTCAGAAACTCCTTTAATTAGAGATTTCGTCTTTTGTGATTACCATCTACCATTCCTACCTTATGATAGTGTTGCTCAATATTTTCCTTTAGGTTTAAGTTTTTACAATACAAATAACATCACTCCTTCTTCAATTAAATATGACGAAACCAATCCATTCCCTGCATTGGTTGGCACACAAACCTACTTTGCTATTCCAGACGGTATTAGTTTTTGTTATTATACTTTTACTCTAACAATTCAGGATTCTATTACTAGCAGTGCAGTTCAGACTTCCCCTGAGTCTTGTATCGGTGCGGCTGACGGCTCAATCAATTTATCTTGGAATGGTGGAACAAGTCCATTTTCATTTTTATGGTCAGGACCTGGTACTTATAATGCTACAACAGAAGACATAACAGCAATAAGTGCTGGATTATATAATGTTGTTGTCACTGATAATATTGGATGTACATTAAATGTTGATGCTACAGTTTCAGTAACTCCAGACATAACAAATCCAAATATAACATGTGCTGGTAATCAATCTGTAAATGTTGACCCAGGACAGTGTCATTTCACCCAAACTGGAACCGCTTGGAATGCAACGGCTACTGATAACTGTACCGTGAGCACTGTGCTTGCAACGCTTTCTGGTGCAACAACAGCTACTGGATTAACAACACTTGCTGGAGTTGATTTCAACCTGGGGACAACTTCAGTTCTTTGGACAGTTACTGATGGATCTGGAAACACGTCAACATGTAGTTTTGATGTGGTCGTCAATGACAACATTCTTCCTGCCATCTCTTCATGTGGGGCAGCTGGTAATCAATCCGTAAATGTTGACCCAGGACAGTGTCGTTTCACCCAAACTGGAACCGCTTGGAATGCAACGGCTACAGA
>JBILNH010000195.1:0-4420 GCA_044375095.1 Crocinitomicaceae bacterium | reverse complement strand
GTGCGAGGATCAGATTATTGGGGTTTTGGTAGCGGATGGAATGAAGATGTTCTTGTCGGTGGATTGTACCACAACGGTAATTTGGCTTACCATGAGAATTACGGATACGGAAACTTCCGTGAACTTGGAGGTGGCGAAGCACCAACGGGTTATGTCAATCCGGGCTTCAACCGTAAAACCTATTACTCGGATATCAGCGGAAAGATCATTCCGTTGAACATCAATGATCCTGTTGATAATTTCAGTTTTGGGATGAGTCCGAATGAATCCTATTACGCTGCAGAATCAAGTGAATTAGAGTTCCATCCAAATTGTTATTCCATTGCTTATCTCGGGAAAGAAAACAAATTGTGGCGAACAGATGACGGCGGAGGTGCGTTTAACTTGGTAAAAGAATTTGGAACAACTGCAAACAATATCATCACCTATATCGAGATTTCTTCAGAAAACCCGGATGTCATGTATGTCTGTCAGCGCCCATCTTCAGGGAGTGTTGGGTATTTGTGGAAGACAACGAATGGCGGTGTATTGTGGGATCAATTGCCAGTTCCAAGTGGAAATAGCCGACGCATGTTAATCACATTAAATCCAGTAAATGACAATGAAATTTGGATCGCTTATCCAAGTGGCGCGAATGGCAATAAAGTTTTTCACAGTACGAACGGCGGTTTAAACTGGACGAATATTACCTCTACCGCATTAAATAACCAGAGCATTCAATCGCTTGTTTATATTGCCGGAACGAACGGTGCACTTTACGCGGCTTCGAACAATGCCGTGTTCTATAAAAATGCTGCGATGGCCAACTGGAATATAGACAATGCTGGCTTACCTACATTTACGAATGGAAATATCTTAAAACCATTCTACCGCGATGGAAAAATCCGATTAGCGACATATGGGAAAGGCATTTGGGAAAGTCAATTGAATGAGCAAGCCGCTGCACCTATTTGTAGAATTACAGTGGATAAATTGAGCCAAACGGTTTATTGCGTTTCCGACTCGTTTTATTTCGAAGACCATTCCTTCATCAATCATCAAGGAGCTACTTGGAATTGGAGCTTTCCGACTGGATCACCATCGACAAGCACGGAACGAAATCCGGTAGTTTTCTTTGCTGCACCAGGAAATCACTTGGCCATTTTAACCGTTACCAATCAGCAAGGATTGACCGATCAGGACACCTTAATTGTCAGTGTGAACAACTTCCCTGCTCCAACAATGATTGAAGAAGATTTCCAAGGATCGTTTGTACCGCAAGGCTGGTTTCAAACCAATCTTGATGGCAATGGTCAATGGCTGCAATCTAGTGATGCAGGTGGATTTGGTTTATCTACAAAAAGCACCATTTTTGACAACTACAATTACGATTCGCAGGGAACAACAGATGACTTGAATGCACTTTTGAGTACTCAAAACATGAGTCAACTGCAACTGAGTTTTGATGTGGCTTATGCTCCATGGGGAGGATCGTATTCAGACACCTTGCTTGTATTGGTTTCAACCGATTGCGGAGCGACATTCACACCTGTTTATTCAAAAGGAGGAACGACATTGGCAACAGCACCTGCTTTTACTGATTATTATGTTCCTACTGCCACGGAATGGCGCACGGAAACCATCAATTTAAATGGATTCATAGGACATCCGGATGTTGTAGTTGCCTTCAGAAACAAAGGCCATTGGGGAAATGTCATTTATGTGGATAATGTGAACATTACAAATAACCTGTCTACTCAACAATTGATTGAACAAGAGCTTTCTGTTTATCCGAATCCACTCGTGTGCAGCCAAGAATTGACCATTTCAGGGATTGATGAAGCTTTCACCATTCGTATTCGCGATTTAAATGGTAAAACGGTGTATTTTAATCAAAGTGCTACTTCTACAGTGCAGCTTCCTTCTTCCATACAGACAGGACAATACATCGTGACTATTGAAACCGCCGAGCACATTTGGAATAAAAAGCTTATTGTCAAGCAAGACTGATAAGGCCGTATCAAACAATTACAAAAGTAATATGTCATTCAACTGGCAGAATCACTCGGATACTTGAATAAATCCAGCATTGGTTTTGCTTATAACCTGCATTTGGTTAGTTTCGTTTACCATTCATTTGAAAGAAAATGAAACGTTTAACCTATTGATCGAAGATGATGAAAGATAACTATTATGAAAAGCAGCGATTTAACCAATGGTGGTTATGGTTAATACTCATTGGATTGACTCTATTCAGTTATTACACGTGCATCCAGGAAGTAGTCTATGGAAACGTGATTGGCAGTTCAGGTCCCTCAGGAAACGGCGCTTTTATTCCCCCAATCATCATGACCTTCATCAGCGTGCTTTTTCTATTGATGAAATTGGAAACAAGGATAGACAGCGACGGTGTTCATGTGCGCTTTTTTCCTTTTCACGGTAAATGGCGCAGTTTTCCCTGGACAAGCATCAAGGAAGCATCGGTGCGTGAATATCGGCCACTAATAGAATATGGTGGTTGGGGACTGCGTGGACTTGGATCCAATCGGGCATTGAATGTCTCTGGTAAAACGGGAATTCAGCTTACCTTTCAAAATGGCGATAAATTGTTGATTGGTACGCAGAACGGCGATATTGTTAAACCGATAATCAAAGATTTGTTGCCTTTTATTCCTGATTCGGTATAAAAATGATAGTTTCGTCTATCACTTAAACAAAACTTCATCATGAAATTAACACACTCACTGATTACCTGTGGATTGTTTCTATTGCTTTCTGCACAATCATACAGTCAACAAACATTAAACTCGCAACAAAAAGCTGAGCAGATTGAAAGCCTTGTAAAAACAGGCACTATAGCTGAGATCCGTATCATGGCTGCTCCTTTGGTAAAAGTTTACACGAAAGACTGGATGACAAATTTCAGTATAGATAATGGATTTATTCAATTCAAGAAAAATGAAAACGTCCATTCGTGGGACATTGGCAACGCAGTTCTAATAGAAAAGAATGGCGATGTTATTATCGTTCATCTTGCATCCAAGGCTGAATAATAGTTTTATTGTTAATATTTAGCAAAACTTAATGCCTTATCTGTACAATCGGATTTGGTTATCGTATCTTTGCATCAGTTCTTTGGGGTCGTTTTTGGATTTGACAGCGATAGCGGTAGTCAGGTGTCAGCATGCAGAGGGTTGTGGTGTTCCTCTTAAATCTCATGTCACAAAGTATAATTGACAACACGTCATACGCACTTGCTGCTTAATTTACGGAATGTAAATTGGCTTAATCTCGGTGAAGTAAAGTAGCCCAGACAAGTACTTCCTCCGGAGCTCTGCTCATTGGTTTCGGAAATCGGAAGTTCATCCTATTGAGCTGGTAAACGCGATGGTGTTAAGCGTTTATAAGACTAAAGCACCTAAGCCTAGGATTTGGGTGTTCCTGTCCGTCCCTAGGTCGAAAACCAATCAAGAAATAAGCATGTAGAAAGCTTGAAAACTCGTCGTTTGGACGAGGGTTCGAACCCCTCCGACTCCACTCTGATAAAAGCATTTTTCGAAAGAAAAGTGCTTTTATTATTTCAGGTCGAATCAAAGCTATGCTTCAGTGAGGATCTGAAATAAAAAAATAATGAGCGCAGCGAAGGTATGCTTTTATCCACTGCACGTTAGTCATGAGGGCTCATGTAAACTAACCCCTCCGACTCCACTAAAAGCCCTTTTATAAAGGGCTTTTTTCATTAATACCATTGTTATGAAGCTAATTAATTTTGTTTTTGACAGAACCTTTCAACCTCATATTTTTTCATCAGAACACAATAATCAACTTTACATAAACTCAATTGAATCCTTCAACTATCGATAATTGCATTTTTTGCAAGTTTCGATAATTCACATACCTTTAACCAATGAAACAATTTACAAATCGAAAGGAGTATATTTCGAAGCTACTGTCATACAAAGACAAAGATCTAATAAAAGTAATCAGTGGATTAAGAAGATCTGGGAAAAGTACACTTCTTGAGTTATTTCGAAAACAACTTCTGGATTTGAATATTGATAGCAATCAAATTCACGAATACAATTTCGAATTACCAGAAAATTATTTGAATAAAACATGGAGTGACCTCTATTTTGAAATTAAAGAAAAACTTCAAAAAGACAAACAGAACTACATATTCCTAGATGAAATTCAAAACATTCCTTCATTTGAAAGATTAGTTGATGGCTTATTTGCCACAGAAAACACTGATGTCTATGTAACTGGATCAAATGCATACTTGCTCTCTAGTGAGTTAGCAACGCTGCTAAGTGGACGCTATGTCGAGATTTCTATTTTACCTTTTTCATTTCAAGAATATTTAACCGCCAGAAACATTGACTATTCAAACAAATATCTCAATTTCGAAACGTTCTTTTTTGATTACGTGAATGAAACGTCT
>JBILNH010000059.1:0-12448 GCA_044375095.1 Crocinitomicaceae bacterium | reverse complement strand
AGAAGAGACTGCAAAATCCATGTTTTCTGCCGGACCGAATTCCTTTTTAAATTCGTCGTATTTACTTCTAAAAATATCGAATCCCCCCATGGAATTATGTCCCTTTGAAGCAAAATAGAGGGACTGGCCATCCGGATGCATGTAGGGATAATCTTCGTCAAACGCTGTGTTGACTCCGCCCTTCACGACCTGCGGTTCTCCCCAGGTTCCGTCTTGTTGTTTGATCCGAACGTAAATATCTTTTCCACTCGATCCTGTTTCACCATAACTCGCATAAAAAATGGCTTTCGGTTGATTGGGGAAATGGATAATTGGCTGATGGTTATTTTTCTTGTCTAGTTTAGTTTGAAATTCTAACGTAACAAGTATGTTTCCTCCGATATCTTTTAAGTCGTATAAGCGAAAGAACTTGTCTGATGCAATTTCTTTTTTATCGAGAACAATGATATCGGTGATATTGGATAAAAGCTGCTTACCATTCTGACACATTTCAATAAATCGCTCAGTTTCTTTTAAAAAAACATTGTTTTTTCCAGATTTACGGTAAGCGGTGTAATTATCTATTGCCTCATTGAATTGGTAATTCAAGTGTAACGCACGACCGATAAAGTAAAAAATATCGGGCTGAGTTGATGGATCTTGAACTGCGTAATTGAGGTATTTGAGTGCATCTTGTTTCTTCGCTGAATTAAACAAGAGGCAAGCCCCGTACCTGAAATTGTAGCCGTAGTCACGCGGTTGCAAAGCCAATAAGCGCGTATAAAGAGGAGTTGCATCAACGTATTTACCTGAATTGAACATTTGTTCGGCCTGCTTGCGCATTTCCTGCTCTGATTGCGCATGATAACCGAAAGGTGAACAGCACAACAGCAGTAAGGTGATATATTGAATGACTCGCACTTCTTTCTACATGAAACGACGCTCGCGCTATTACGTTGATTTCTTAAAAAGGTTCATTTTGCTTTCCTCACCATTCAGCAATCTACGAATGTTTTTACGGTGGGCGAGAATGACTAACAAACTAAGCACCAAGCTAAACCCAATTAACCAAACTGATTCTTCTTTCAATACAAAACGAATGATCAGCGGAAAACAAATTGAGGTGACAATGGCTCCTAATGAAACGAATTTAGACAGCATAAAAACAAGTAAAAACACGCCAAAAGCGATAAGTGCAGCTGCCGGATGTAATCCAATAATAACCCCTAATGAAGTCGCCACTCCTTTTCCTCCTTTGAATTGAGCAAATAGTGGGAAAACATGACCAGTTACTGCAAAAATGGAAGCAATAATCTGCAATTGAATCGTAATTTCAACTGAAATACCTGGCGAAAACTGCGAAAATATAACAGGTAATGCAGCCGCAAGCGCACCTTTTACCACATCAATAAGTAGCACAATTATCCCCGGTTTTTTACCCAACACACGAAATGTATTCGTCGCGCCGGCATTTTTACTGCCATGTTCGCGAACATCCATTCCATACCATGATTTTCCAATCCAAACAGCTGTTGGAATGGATCCAAGCAGGTAAGCCACAAGTGCAAAAACAACGAATTCCATCATTCAAAAAGTCTCAAAAATTTACTCAAATATACACGTTGCGTGCTGGCTTCATAAAAGAAATTGCGTGTTTTTCTTTTCTCCTCTTTAATTGAAGTCACCGCAGTTGTCAATGCGTCATCCGATGAAATGATTCTTAGCATCCCATCTTTCTTCTTCATTTCGTAATCAAAATAATAATCCAAACCTGGAAATTCCAGTTGTAAACCAAATCGATCTCCAGAAGCTTCTGAATATGCTTGTTGGAAAAACGCCCTAATCGGAACAATTTTCATGACTGGTTTTTCAAAAATATTAACCAATGAAGCATATGACGAAGTTGAGATCAACCCTTTCTCTTGAACCGATGAGTTATCAAATGAACTTAAGCGCAATCCTGTTATCGTAAATGTCGATTCCATTGCTTCAGGAAGTTTTTTCACCTCACCTTTTAACGTATAATCCGATTTTATTTTATCCGCTGTTTTTCGATCTGTCCATTGGACCAACGCTTGTTCAAAAGTTGTTGGACCGAAATCCATTGGTTTCAAATTCTCAATTGCGTTAATACGGGTGGCAACATCTTGTAAAGCACCTTTATCGACTGGTAAATTTATTCGAGCCGTTAAATTCAAACTGGTTTCACCTGTTGATTGGTTGTAATTAACGACGCCAACGGCGTCAACTTTGGCATCACCATAATCAAACCCTAGATTAAGTGCTCCCTCGCCATTCAATGAACAACTTTCGAGGTGCAATGCAAGGAAATTTCCTTTTTCTGAACGGTTCACCAATTTCTCTTTCGAACCAATCTGGTATTCATTCGCCGTTGAATTGTATTGAAGGAATCCATCAGCTGAGATTAAAATTGGATCATCGGCATACAATTGTTTCGATAAAAACGCGGGATATAACGCTATACTATCAACCATTGGAGAATTGCGCCATAGAATTCCAGCTGAAATGACATTTCCTTCCAAGTTTTTCATATTCGATGCCACAGGTACCTGAATATTTTTTGGATCTATATCTGAAGCAAAACTCATCCAATTGCGATCGAATTTTTCACATTCATGATTCAATCGGGTGGCACCATCAAAGAAAATGGTTTGTGAAGCTGCACTAATTTTGAACTTTCCATAGAAGTCAAATTCCTTGCTTAGCTTAAATCCGGCAAGTTGATCTACCTGTCCAATGGCTATCGTTTGAAATGATGAATCCACTTTGATCGATTGAACGCTCAATGTAGTTAGCAAACTGTCTTTATCGTAATAGGGGTATTCACCTAAACCTGTAAAGGATCTTCGTCCTTTAACTTCTACGCTTGCTTTACTAAACGTATGGTATTTTGTAATCGCGTTTGCCACGATTTTAGCATTACTAAAGGGCTCCATAAATGCGTTTTTACGGATCACAACCTTTTGACTATCTGGGTATATCCGTGCATCTGCAATCGGTAAAAACTCTACTTTCTCGCAAAAAATTGAACGTTGTTTCAGGTCGTATTTTGCTTTAGGTGCATTGAATCGCAAGGAATCCTGTTTCGGATGTAAGGAATAGAAATTGGTCCCGGTCAAATCAAGCTCATTTTCCTCAGCTGATTTTTTACCCCCCGAATTTTCCATTGTCAATTCGGATTTATCCAGTAACCACGTAAATCGATCCATTTCACAGGCATATTGATTGACAGGGAAATCAATTCGTGACACGCCTGCATTTGAAATAAATTCACCTTTTCGATCTTTAAACGATACGTGCGAATTCACATTGTTTGCCTTAAAGGCTATTGGATCCTCACCAGCCTCCGCAAAGGAATTTTTAAGCTGGAATCCAGCGGTATCTGCATCGCAATTCCACCTGGTAAATCGGTAATTTCTCGATAACGTGGTTGCCGTTACAAAGGACATCAGCCCATTTCCTGTCATACCTTTTTCAGTAATAATTGCTTCTCCCTTTAACTTGGCTTCTGCATTGTAAAATTCCAAATCTGTTTTAGTCGTTGAGGCGACTTTAAGCATTGACTTTTTTGGAAAGTACGTCATCATTGCTCCATCGGCTTTTACATCTGGAAATTGGACACCAGTTTCAACCGGCTTATTCGTAAACTGAACCATTCCAATTGCCGAATCTGGCAAGAACGTAAACGCTTTGGAGATTGAAGTCGATTGAACAAACTGTATCGTTCCAGCTCCTTGTAGACCATTGTTTGAGAGTATAATTTTATTGTCGTATTTGGATGTTGTCCCATAGAATGGAAATCCACCTGTTGGAGATTGTGTGGAGAATCCAAGTGAATAATCAGGCATTAACTTTAAGTCCTCAGTAATTTTAGGGAAGATACCAGCAGAGGTTAAGTCTCCCGAAAGTCGAAAGGCCTTTTCACTAAATGTCAAAAGACTATCCATTTCGAACGGCTTTACTGTGTAATAAAATCTCGTGCTGTCGTATGCTCCTTTGACAATTTGCTTGTCGTTGTAAAAAACGAACGAAGGATCCGACACTTTCATTTTGGGATAATCTGCAAATTTTCGGTTGGAACCTGATCTATTGGATGGATCATCCACTTTTATTTCGCCTTTAATTCCTTTAATGCGCGAAGCGATTGGAATTGGTTTTGTTCCATCTGTATCTTTTAACGGCCGAACCCGAAACAAGCTTTCTGTGGATTGTTGAACCGCAATGGAGTTTGCGCTGTACGTGTACAATGCTGAACTTGCATTCAACTCTAATTTCCCTGCATTAATCCAGCCATTAAACTGAACGGAACGGTCTTTTTTAACAATAAGGCGATTGTCTTTAGGGAAAATGACCACATTTTTTGCATCTGATAGGTTAACGAGATCGATCGATTGAATTTCAAGATCCTGAGTTGAAAGGTTCCATTTCGCGAAATAAGTCAATGTCCTTCGTTCCTCATTAAGCTGCTTATAGCGTTCCTGAATTTCTTGGAGGTTTTTATTTTGCTTGATTTCTTCCGGCGAATAGCCTTTCAATTCTTTCGGACGCATGTCACTTGAAAAACTCACATTATCGAAATCCTTTTGTCCAGCTCGACCTTTTACATAATTGTCTAGTTTAGGATTTACTGTGATGATCTTTGCATCCGTATCGTAGGTAATAAATCCATGTATCGCTAATTCCAACAACAATGGCTTAACTTGATCAAGCGAACGTCCAAGCGCTGTGGCCATTTTTCCATCCGACATCACGTACTCGTTTGTTTTAGAGCAGTAGGAGGAAATAGCCGCAAGTGGGTGAACAGATTCAATGCCTTGCAATCGATCGTAAAGTCGTGAATCAAGAAAATTTATTGACTCAAAATTGGCTACGCGTTGTTCTTGCGAAGTTCCGAAATCATACGTGAAAAGCAGTTCGTTCTCATCCGTTTTCCAAGCAATTTTCTGCACGTAAATATCCAGTTTATGGTAGGAATCGAAAAAAGGAGATTGTCCGCTTCCTGTTGATGTCCTTCTCAATTCCACCAGTTTTTTATCCAAATCATAACTGAAACTCAGTCCGGCATGTTTGATTGAATCACCCGTTGATAAATAGACAATAGCAGGTGCATTCGAACAGGTAATTTTTTCAGGTGTCATATTGATTTGAGCAGATGCCACCTTCATAAACAATTGTTTATTTCGTGAAATGAGCAGTCGCGCAGGTTCAGCTGTTGAGCCTTTACCAATAAAGGTTGATCCTTGCAAAAAGAAAGCTCCTTCATAATCCACATTTGGATAGACACTTTTTATCAATAACCTCTTTTCGTAAGATATGAACTGGGGAAATTCGCGTTCATCTTTACGTAGGTTATAATCTGCTTTATCGGTTAGTTTTCCTAAAATTGGTGTGGTGAAATAAGGCGTAGTTAATAACACACTGTCCACTTTGAGTTCCGCCGTCTTCATCACCACGCTGTACTTTTTCACTGAAGCACTAGTTTCTTTTCGACTCAATCCAACTTTTTCCCAATAAAGTTGTCCATCTCTTCCCTCCCATTTCTTTGTCAAGGGATCATAAACACCGTTCGTTTTATACAGCTGGATCGTACCGTTTGCTTGCGTTGGTTCCTCTTCTTTTGTTTTGAAATTTTTAGGCTGACAAATTAATGTGACATTGGTGAAATTGACCAACAGTTTTGATTTGTTTTCGAAAACAAACGATCCGCTATCGCACAGCCATCTGTAATCATTGGACTCGCCTATTACCTTGTCTACCAATAAGTCGCTAGAAAATGTGAGGAACTCCTCCATTTTTTTTAGGTTCTTCGGCTCCAAATTCTGATCGACTGTAAGGTGCCATGCCTCAAAACTTTCTTTTGGCTGATTGGATTCTACGAACGTGTAGACATCTAACACGTAAAAGCACATTTCAGGAAAAACCTTGAGTTTTTTGGCATCCATATCATTCAAGGTAGCGACCATGCGCGTAAAATAGGCAGCCGGAAAGGTGTTTGTCTCTAGTAAACTTTTAGGAAGTTTCTTTTTGGCTAAATCAGCATAATCTCCTTTTCCAATTTCCAGGAGTGCGCGTTGAAACTCTTTTACGAATTTTTCTTTGTCTGTTGAGAAACGTTGTGCAAAAGAAAAAAAGTTCCACATCATCAGTGTGATGAGGAGTAAAAAACGAAATTTCCACATAACCGATTACTTTTTAATCAATTGGATGGCTGCCCAATTGTCTTTGTTGAAGATACGCATTTTTTCAAGAGCACATTCCTCTGCTTTCAAAAGCAATTCTGACACATCTGTGTCGAAAAACCCACTCAACAGCAATATTCCACCACTTGGTAAAAGTTGTGAATAGGTTGGTAGATGTGCTTTTAATACGTTTTTATTGATGTTGGCAAGAATCAAACCGAATGGTTCTTAGCTTTTTAACACGTCAATATCTCCAAAGACAGCTTGAATTGAATGGCAGTTATTACGCGCTGTATTTTCTATGGTATTCTCTACCGACCAATCTTCAATATCGACAGCAAGCACTTCTTTTGCGCCTAATTTTTCTGCGACAATTGCCAAAACGCCCGTTCCTGTTCCCATGTCAAGAACGCGATCAGGGATTGCATCCAATTCAAACAGTGCCTTGCTCATGAGGTAAGTTGTTTGATGGTGTCCTGTACCAAATGACATTTTAGGTTCGATCTCCACAACCATGCCTGTTTGACTCGATTTATCGTGGAAAGGGGCTACAATCGAAAGGTATGATTCAACCACGACAGGATCAAATGAAGATTCCCATTTGGCATTCCAATTTTGTTGAGGAATAATTTTCGCAACCGATTGTGCTGTAACCTCTGGATGTGCATTTGCTAAGAACGTTCCAATTAAAGGATGATTAGGGTCTATATCTTTTACAGGAGCGTACGCTTGCACGCCAGTTGTTGTCTCTACGAAACTTTCATACCCTTGATCAGCAAGCTGTTGAATCAAAATTTCGGTCCAAGGATCTCGAGGAGTAAGATCAACAGTTAATTCAAGGTAATCCATTAGAATGACTGTGCGATTTGAATAAATGAATCTTTGTCTAATGAGGCACCACCAATCAGTCCTCCATCAACGTTTGGACAAGCGAATAATTCTTTTGCATTGGATGGATTGCAGCTCCCCCCATAAAGAATAGAGGTTTGATCAGCCACTTCTGGACCAAAATGAATGTTCAATTGATTGCGAATGAAGGCATGCATTGACTCCGCTTGTTCGATGGTGGCCGTTTGTCCAGTACCAATAGCCCAAACGGGTTCGTATGCAATGACAACTTGTGCCATTTGCGTTTCATTGAGGTGCCATAAACCTGATTTCAATTGTTCTAAAACATAGTCACTTTCCTGATTTGCCGAACGAATATCGAGTGGCTCTCCACAGCAAAAGAAAATAGTAAATCCGAGATCAAGTGCAGCAGTTACTTTTTCATGTACGAAGGAATTGGTTTCATGAAACAACATCCGGCGCTCGGAATGACCAATAATAAGGTGATTTATCCCCAGATCTTTCAACTGCGTAAGCGAAACTTCACCCGTAAAGGCCCCTGAATGACCGGGATATGCATTCTGAGCACCAAGTACAAGACAACCTGTCCTTTCAACGAGTGGTGAAAGACTTAAAAAACCTGGGAAAACGACCAAATCAACCCCAGAAATCGGTTGAGCATCATGCTGAATCCCCTCGAATAACTCAATGGATTCTTTTGACGAAAGGTTCATCTTCCAATTACCTGCTACAATTTTTTTTCTCATTGTTTTTTAAGCTTCTTTTTCAATGTTTCTGCCGTTGGCAAGTTCAAGCGGGTATATTTGGCGCGAACAACTCCATTTTTAATTAACATCAAATTTGGATTCGACCTAGAGATCATCATCAACCCTTTATCGTCATTACTGAACGTAGCTATTGACAATTTATACTTCTGCTTCCAGCGGTTGATTTGTGCCCTTGATCCTCTTGTCAAAAGGACAATCGGAATTCCTGTTTCCTTTGCATAATCAACGATGCCCCTGATTCGTTCAATCTCTGACCAATCAGCTTCGTCTATGTTCAAAGAGGAAAAAACAAAAACGAGTGGCTGATCCACTAACCATTCCGTTAGGTTGATTTCGTTTTTATTTGCGTCCAATATATTCACGCGAGAAACCACTTCATAGAGCGAATCTGGGTACGCTTTCTTAGAATATTTAGATACGGAAACATCAACCTGCTTTTGAGTTGATCGATCCTTTAATCGAACTGCTTCACTTTTTGTTTGCATGAGCAATTGCTCTTCAAAACCAGAGAGGCTGCGTTCATCATTACTAATGTCTTCAATGCGTACCGATGGATTAAATTGATCCGATATGGATGGAAGTCTTCCCGGAATTAATTCGATTTGATCGCGTTTGATAAACTGGTATTTCTTTTCATCCCAGTAAGCTGATTGAGACATGTACTCTTTTTCAGTGTAACTTTCTTCCGAACCTGTTTGCTTATTTTTCAGCACAAACACAGTAGAATATACGCCTTCTTTACCGTCATTCATTTTCCAACGAATATTCGACCCTTCAGCAAATGGACGGTAATCTTTAACTGGGTCAAAAAGCAGCACGTATGAAATGAAGGAAAACGACAGTAAACTTGTGAGCACTAAAACTCCCATTGAATTTCCGAGTGCATTTCCTCCTGACCGAAGTATCCAAAGTGCGGAGACAACAAGTAAAACAGAAAACACGCTTAGTAAGTACCAATCAAAAACCCAGGATAACGTTGCAGAAAGCAACAGTGTAGCTATCAAATACAGACCATTTGCATTTCTTGCATTGGGTTCAATAATTCGATTGGCGAACAGCAACCAAAGTGCAAAATAAACGAGCACAAGGTCCTTCCAAAAAGACTCCCATGGGGTTAATGATCGACCAACGGCACCTTTCATAGCGTCACCAAAACAGCCGCAGTCGGTTACACATTGAACGTGCTTTACTTCATCAACTGTTACAGACGTTGGTGACTGTTCGACTATCTTGACCTCCGATTTCGGATTCTTTGAAGAAGCAAGAAATGATTGAAATGCCGGATGGGTTGATTCATACGTATTTCTATCTGTAAATGTAGCCGATGGATCACAAGACGCCGTATGCCAGGTAAGGAAGGTAAAAAATAGCATTAGCGCCATAATGAACCAGGCCACTTTTCTCATGGATAATCCAATTAGGGTAAATACACCTAAAACAATTTCTACGATACAGATCAGCGCTGCTAAAAAGAGGCTGTGATTTGCCAGAAATTCCAACGAAAAAGATGGATCACCAAAGAATTCTTTTATCCGATAGGCCAATGCGCCATCTTGAAAATATTCTTCTAGCTTGTAGGCAAAACCAACAGGATCGTTCGCTTTGATAATACCCGAAACGATAAATACAGTTCCAACCAAGGCTCTCAAAACATTTGCCATCATGAGCTTTCCTTGGAAAATAACCAATCCCGCTGTAGAAATTCCAATGAGCGTGTATCCTAAAAAGTTCAACCAAAAAAACGAAGACTGGAAGAATGGCTGAGCGCCAAGAACGGCAAGAACAACACCTGCAACATTGAGCAAGACAAAAAGTGCATTGAAAAGAAATGAACGACCTTGAATAGTAGGAACGTGCTTCTTCATGTGTTAAGCAATTTTGAGGTGAATCAAAGCAAAAACAGCGTAGTTTAACATATCAAAATAATTCGCGTCAATTCCCTCGCTAATAAGCGTAGAACCAGAATTATCCTCAATCTGTTTGACCCTTAGAATTTTCATCAAAATAAGGTCAGTTAAAGAACTGACACGCATTTCTCTCCATGCCTCACCATAATCGTGGTTCTTTTTTGACATTAACTGAAAAGCTTCTTCTGCATATTTATTGTACAGATTTAAGGCCTGTTCAGGTGCAAGTTCTTGTTCTTTTAACGTCGTTTCCTTTAACTGAATAAGCGCCATTATGCAATAATTAACGATTGCTACAAACTCGTCTTCGATTCGCTCGCCGACCTTATTCTGTCCAGTTTCTTGAATTGTTCGAATGCGCTGTGCTTTTATGAACAATTGATCAGTCAACGAACTTGGTCGTAGAATGCGCCAAGCAGTACCGTAATCGGTTGTTTTTTTGATGAAAATATCTCTACAGACATTGATTACGTCGCTATATTCTATATTTGTCTGATTCATTTAACGTGCAATGGGCTTTTCAGGGGTTGAAGATACAAAATTTAGACAGAATCACTTGCTTCGCGTGAAGGATCGTTTACTTGATTTGAGTACGCCTAAAATCATGGGTATTTTAAATGTGACGCCCGATTCTTTTTACGCGACAAGCAGAGTAGCCAGTGAAAAAAACATACTAAAACGCGCAGAGCAGTTCATTTCAGAAGGGGCTGATATTTTAGATATCGGTGGATGCTCAACACGACCCGGGGCTGAATTAATTAGTCCAGAGGAAGAAATTAACCGAATTTCACCAGCCATCGAAGCCATTAACCGCGCATTTCCTGACGTATTAATTTCAGTGGATACTTTTCGCTCTTCAGTTGCAGAAGCTGCTATTCAATCCGGCGCTGAACTGATTAATGACATTAGCGGCTGGCAGTTTGATGAAAAGATTGTTGAGGTGGCAAAACGACATAAAGTTCCATACATCTTAATGCATTGTGCTGATCGGTTTGAGAATATGCACCAAACGGTTTTGGACGATGATCATTTCTTTCGAGACATCATTGTGTATTTTTCCAAGAAGTTAAATCGTTTAGCTGAAATGGGTATTGTTGATGTGGTTATTGACCCTGGATTTGGCTTCAGTAAAACAATGCTTCAAAACTATGCACTGCTCGACTTTTTACCTGAAATCAAGTTGCTAAACAAACCTGTATTAGTTGGTATTTCACGAAAGTCGATGATCTACAAACGTCTTGGTGTTACTGCTGAGGAAGCCTTAAATGGCACGACCATTCTGAACACGAAAGCGATACTCAATGGTGCGTCTATATTGCGCGTACACGACGTGAAAGAAGCAAAGGAGATTATTGCCTTACTTCATTAAAAGAATGTTTTTCCTTCCTGGTTAGCGATAGACTTCCCTCCCTCTATTCCTCCTGTGTGAATAAAAACCACTTTTTCATCTTGCATGGATTCTTTCAACATCCATTCACGAATCGCATAAACAACCTTTCCAGTATAAATCGGATCGACCGGTACTCCTGTTTCGAGAAAAAAGGACTCCATAAACGTTAAAAGCTCGTCAGTGTATTTTCCATAACCGCCGAAATGGGCATCCTCATGAACAACTACTCTGCTCAACACATCCTCGATTAGTTCTTTATCAAAAGCGGAACGTTGCAATAACTGCCGCATGGAACCGATGGAATCAAAACCCTTTAGAACGGGCACCACATGAAGCGTTGTGGTTAACGGAAGTGCTAATGCCAGTCCAACGCTTGTGGTTGTTGTACCTTGCGCAACGAACACATGATCAAACGCTGCAACCTGCTCATCCACAATTTCTTGGCAACCAATAATCCCGTAATAATTCGCCCCACCTTCAGGAATGATGTAATGATTTGGGTACTCAATGGATAATTCTTCCCAATACATCTTATCGTCACGCATTTGGTATTCTTCGCGTGTCACGAAAACTAGGATCATACCTAATTCAGCACATCTTTCAAGCAACGAATTGGAAGCTTCAGTTAATTCTTCTCCTCTTACAATTCCGATGGACGACAAATTCAATTCATTGCACCCAGCAGCTGTTGCCAATAAATGGTTAGAATAAGCACCCCCGAATGTAAGCACACCATCAAAACGGGCATTTTCTGCGTGCTTTAGCGAGTAAATTAACTTCCTCCATTTATTGCCAGAAACCAACGGATGAATAAGATCGTCACGTTTGATAAACAAATTTGCAGCAACATTGTTAACTAAAAATAGTTTCGTGTGTTGAAGGATAGAATGTGAAACATCGAAAGGCATAATAAGAATAAAATTAGATGCTAAGTAATGGATAAGGAAACAAGCAGTTTCAACAAAAAAACAACTTTATCTGAGGAAGATTATTACCTGAGTCCGGAAGGATACATCATTTTTACAGAGGCATACCATTTGAAACGTGGTTACTGTTGTAAGAGTGGATGTATACATTGTCCGTATGGTTATGATAAGAAAACAGATCGTTTCAAAAAAGATTAATACACGCCTTTTTCGGGGTACTTTCCTTTGTATTGCCCCATCACACTTTTGATATACGCTATGTCTTTTTCTGCGTCATCACCAGCATAAAAAGGGCTGTGAAAACCACCAATTTTTCGTTCATAATCCATATAACAAATGTAGATTGGCACATTCGCTCGCTTGGCAATGTGGTAAAATCCTTTCTTCCAATTTGGGTTGTATGACCGCGTTCCTTCCGGTGTAAAAACCA
>JBILNH010000148.1:0-6002 GCA_044375095.1 Crocinitomicaceae bacterium | reverse complement strand
CCATGTACATCGTTTCTGATGAATTGAATAATTCCACCGCGTAATCTGTCAGGCGATTGTTCTTTTTTCTATCTACGGGAATTCCTCCTACCGCCTTTAAAATCCAACCGAGTGGTGGAAAAAACAATTCCTTCTTGATAAGAATCTTGGGTTTAATCCCGTACATGTAAAAAGCCAAGCGACCGAGTACAAAGTCCCAATTCGAGGTATGTGGACCTACAGCAATCACACACTTTTTCAATCCCTCAGGCGCCTGTTGATCAATTTTCCAACCTGCAAGACGGAGAATTATCCGAGCTAAATATTTCATGACTCAAAGTTAGGCATTTCATAATTACATGTACATTTGTTTTGATGAAGCAACGCTTGCTGAACACCCTTCTAATCACCGTGCTCCTTGGTTTTCTTTGGAGTATTTTCTTTATTGCACGTTTTTTACTTGAAGAAGAAGTCAGTACGGTTCATCTACATGTTCCCGAAGAAGCAACATTTGCGCTAGAATTAGATGGCCGATCGATTTCGTCATCGATTCTTACGTCAACACTTTTTGAAACAAGGGATGAAGAAATCATTCAACTTGTTGAAGAGCAATTGGCCAAAAAAACGACCAAAGAGACCCCTGAGGTAAGTGATGCAATTGATTATTTGTCGCCAGTTATCTTTTTTCAAGTCCCCATTAATGGGCGAACACTTAATGGTTGGATTGTATCCGTTAACAATTCATCTGCTTTTCAGAAGCAATTTTCAGTCCCAGGAATTGTTTCATCAGTTCACGATCATATTGGTGTTGTTTTCAAGTTGCCGGTTAGGTTAAAAAACAAGCGTTCAATTGTCCAGAAAATAGCATCAGAAATTGTGCTAAAAAAGGGAAAGTCTCCGCTTCTCAGTATTCCTAAAAATGAAAAAGGGCAAATTATTCGGTTTTACTTAAGTGGTAAGTTTTGGGGAAGTGAATTTGAACGTGCATTTTCAACTGCACAATTAGCGTTATCAGATGATGCGCTTACGTTGACAGGTGTACTAGTGGGAGAAGGACAATTAGCTCCAAAACCGAAATGGGAACAACTCAAGCCAAAAGGGTTCCATCTATCGTCCTCATTATTACCTCCTTCTGCTATCGATAGCTTAAATAAATTAACTTCTGATTACGGCCTAATACTCCCTCCACTATCAGGATTCAGTATGAACTACTTTGGAACCAAAATCATTACACACTCAGGCGGTGTTATTGCAGTTCCTCAAATGGAATTGTTACTTCAATGCGCTAAACCTTTTAAGGTAGACACATTACTTAATGCTTACCAGCTTAAAGACATCTTTAAATATGAAAAATTAAAAGGCAAATTGCATTGGGACAATGAAGATCTCTATTTCAAACAAATTGATGAACGAACCATTTATATCGGAATTAATGAAACTCCATCGCTATACATTCCAATTTCTTCACAGTGGCTATTAGCAAAAGGTTCAATAACCCCTCTACTCGCAGTTGATGGCGGCAAAATCGTTCAGGCCATTCTAGAAATGTTACCTATTTACAGATCAAGTCAAGCCTGGGCACGCTCGATGAAAGATGTGGATGTTTCGGTCAAACGCACAAAAAAAGGTCAGGTTGAAATGTCGGCAAAAATAACAATGCAACCAGGTAAAAAGCCCTTGAATGAACTGCTTAAGTTCATGCTAACCAGTGAACTGATCGATTAATTGCTTAAAATAATCAGGAGCCAAGCACATACGTGAACCGTACCAAGAAAACAACTCACCATCAACAATGGCGATTTTCACGTTTGGGAATTGCTCCTTCAGATGCTTTACATCCTCTTCTTTGAAGGGGTATGGTTCAGAACTTAACAACAGAAGATCCATGCCGTCTTGTGTAAGTGCCCATTCAGGGTAACGAGAATCTTTACATGTGTTAACCCAACCAATTTTCGTGATCATCGCATCAATAAAGGTTGATTTTCCAACTTGAAAATAAGGGTCTTTCCAAATCAAGTAGCGGACACGTAAATTGGTTTTTTTATTGGATGATTCAAGTTCATGAAAAGCTGTTTCGATCTGATCAGTCAATCGACGGGCAAGTTGAAGTGTGTTGGTAATTTCCCCTACTGATTGAATCATAGCCAACGCCTCACCATAACTATTCACATCGCTCATCCATACCGGAGCAATTGTTCGAAGGAGCTCTATGTCCTCAATCGTGTTTTCCTCCTTATTGCCAATGATCAAATCCGGATTTAAGGATCTTACGGTATCATAACTGACTTTTTTCGTTCCCCCTATGCGTGTTTTAGACTTAAACCAATCACTCGGATGAATGCAGAATTTGGTTATTCCCACAACACGATCACCCAATCCCAAATCGAAAAGCAATTCAGTTTGGGATGGAACCAACGAAATGATGCGTTGAGGTGAAAGCGGAACTTCTATGATGCTTCCCAGTTGATCGACAACTGTGCGTGTCATTTATGCCAACGATTCGATGATGTCGTAACGCGTGACAATGTGGTGACCACCATTTTTCAACTCAACCAACACAGCAGGAACTTCTTTGCTGATCAGCTTACATAAATCTTCCACATGCGCTGATTCCTGCACAACCGGAAAAGGTTTACCCATCACTTTTGAAATCGGTGCATCGCGCAATTCAGGTTCATCCACCAATAATTGGTATATGTGGCTGTCATCGATTGCGCCAACGAACTGACCATCTTTCAATACGGGAATTTGACTAATGGAGAACTTACGCATGTTCGCGATGGCATGAGATACCAACTCCTCTGCGTAAACCGTAACTAATGGACGATGACCATGTTTTTCAACAAGTTCTCCAGCAGTTTTAAACTCTTCTTCAAGGAAACCACGTTCACGCATCCAGTCATCGTTGAAAATTTTACCCACATAACGGCTTCCGTGATCGTGGAATAACACGACAACTAAATCGTCTTCCTTCAGCTGATCTTTCAATTGCAACACACCTTTTATTGCTGCTCCCGCTGAATTGCCGACAAAAATTCCTTCCTCTCGTGCAAGCTTTCGCGTATAAACCGCCGCGTCTTTGTCGGTGACTTTTTCAAACAAATCGATCACATCAAAGTCTACATTGGCTGGAAGGATATCCTCCCCGATTCCTTCAGTAATGTATGGGTAGATTTCGTTTTCATCGAAGATACCGGTCTCTTTATACTTTTTAAATACAGAACCGTAGGTATCAATTCCCCAGATTTTAATGTTCGGATTTTTTTCCTTTAAGTACTTCCCTACTCCAGAAATTGTTCCTCCTGTTCCAACCCCAACAACGAAATGTGTTATTTTTCCTTCTGTCTGTTCCCAAATTTCAGGTCCGGTGGATTCGTAATGCGCTTGACGATTAGATAAATTATCGTATTGATTAACGTACCATGAATTGGGTGTTTCTTGCGCTAGTCTACGAGAAACCGAGTAATATGAACGTGGATCGGTTGGTTCAACAGCTGTTGGACAAACAACGACTTCAGCACCAACTGCACGCAGGATATCCATTTTTTCTTTGGACTGCTTATCGTTTAAGACACAGACCAATTTATAGCCTTTCATGATGCATGCCAGAGCCAAACCCATTCCCGTATTGCCTGAAGTACCTTCAATAACTGTTCCTCCAGGTTTAATTAATCCGGCTTTTTCTGCATCCTCAATCATCTTGACAGCCATCCGGTCTTTTACTGAGTTACCAGGATTCGTTGTTTCCACTTTGGCTAAAATGGTTGCATTAATGTTTTTCGTTAAGCGATTTAACCGAACGATTGGTGTATTTCCAATGGTTTCGAGGATGTTGTTATAAACTTTCATTAACTAGTACTTTGAATACAAATATAGCCAAAGGATTGCTAGTAGTTAAGCCAAAAAACTGTTAATGGGAATTCTTGTATGAATCACACGACAAACAAATTACCTTTGATTCTGTTAACGTTTCTATCAGTTATAAAAAGATCAATGGATTATGGAGAAGAGTCAAATTCAAGAAGTTGTAGAAAACCAACGCACGTTTTTTCAAAAACAAGCAACTAAATCATTATCCTTTCGAAAAGCAATTCTTCGAAAACTGGCAGATGTTCTTCAATCCTGCGAACAAGAATTGTCGGAAGCAATTCATGCCGATTTCCATAAGTCCGCGTTCGATACATATACAACCGAATTTGCATTGCTTTACAGTGATATCCATGAAACATTGAAAGAGTTGGATAATTGGGCGAGACCAAAACGCGTGCGCACCAACCTCATGAACCTTCCCGGAAAATCGACAATTTACAGGGATCCGTATGGTGTCTGTTTTGTTATAGGTGCCTGGAATTATCCTTTTCAGTTGACGTTGGCTCCTGCAATTGCAGCATTGGCGGCAGGAAATACAGTAATCATCAAAGCCAGTGAATTACCCTCTCAATCAGCTAAAGCGTTGGCAAAGATCATCAATTCGAATTTCGACCCATGTGTTTTGCATGTTTTAGAAGGAGGTGGTGACGTTACTCAAGCAGTCATTAACGCCAAAATGGACTATATTTTTTTCACAGGAAGTGTGCGTGTCGGTCGAATCATTTACGAAGCTGCAGCCAAACATCTAACTCCAGTAACCCTTGAACTTGGAGGAAAAAGTCCTGCGATTATAGAAGAAAGCGCAGACATTAAAACAACCGTTAAACGGCTGGCGTGGGGCAAATTCTTGAATGCCGGTCAAACGTGTATTGCCCCAGATTATGTGTACGTCCATCGAACGATTTATTCCCAATTTCTTGCAGAACTTATCAAGCAAATTGAAACTAACGCCTATTCGTTAGCCAATCACAATTACGTTCAAATCATCAATACACATCATTTCAATCGCCTCAAAGAACTAATTGAAACAGACAAGGTTCACTATGGTGGAGGGTTAGATGAAGAAAATCGCATGATTTCGCCTACGATTCTGACAAATGTAAGTTGGAATGATTCGGTCATGCAAGAAGAAATTTTCGGTCCGATTTTACCTGTTTTAGTTTACGATCAACTGGACGAGGTTATTTCAACCATCCAATCACAACCCAAACCTCTTTCATTGTATTTATTCACCCGTAAATCGTCTTCGAAAAAACGTATCTTGAACGAATTGTCATTTGGAGGTGGCGCGATCAACGATACGATAATGCACATTACCAATAGCAATTTGCCTTTCGGAGGTGTTGGAAACAGTGGAATTGGAAGCTACCATGGAGAAGCTGGATTTAAGACGTTCACTCATGAAAAGAGTGTTTTCGAAAAACCATTATGGGGAGAACCATCAATTAAATTTCCACCTTATTCTTCGAATAAATTAAAATGGATAAAGCGATTGTTGAAATTTAACGCTTCTTTTTAGCGAAAAAACGGTTGGAAAGAATCGGTACAAAAAACACCATTAACGTAAGTGCCGAAATGAACAAGTCGAATTGCTCTGATTCTATCCATTTAAATGATTCATCGAAATGAACCAAAAGGGCGAAGCACAACTTTATGCCTAGAATTCCAATAACGATAAACGCGGACTTTTCAAGAAACGGATATTTCTCCATCAAAACGACAAAGTACTTAGCGACAAACCGCATGGCAAGAATTCCAATGAAAACACCGGCACAAATCAAGAAAATGTTAGGTGTATATGCAACGACCGCGAAAATATTATCAATTGAAAAGACGATATCCATGAATTCTACCGCGATAACCGTGGACCAAAAAACGCCAATTGAACCAACTGTTGCTCTGTACAATAAACTTTTCTTTACTTCTTTAACCTCATCTTGAACCTCTTGTTTTGATCCTTTCGCAAAATGACTGATGGCCATCCATAACAGGTAGAAACCTCCAATTGGTTTCAACCACCAAATTTCCAAAATCTGTTCAACCAGAATGAGTGCCACACCTCGAAAGATATAAGCACCAAGAATACCGTATCGAAGTGCTTTTGCCTGTTGTTTCTCAGGTAAATCTTTGACCATCGTTGCTAAAACAGCCGC
>JBILNH010000113.1:0-8016 GCA_044375095.1 Crocinitomicaceae bacterium | reverse complement strand
CGGTATTTTTATGGGGGTACACTATTCCCTGCAGCGTTTATTGAAAACGCGCATGTGGAGTGACAAGCTAAGTAACATCAACTTCTGGGGATGGCAATTCATCATTATTTGTGCGGTAGCGACCATTCCATTTGGAATTACAACAGGTAAAGAATATGCTGAATTGGAGTGGTGGATTGACATTCTTATCGCGCTGATCTGGGTAGTATGGGGCTGGAATATGTTTGCTACGATATTGAATAGACGTGTTAAACATTTATACGTCGCGATATGGTTCTATATCGCCACATTTGTCACTGTAGCGATGTTGCACATTTTTAACTCCTTTGAACTTCCGATTTCCTTTCTAAAAAGTTACTCTTGGTATGCCGGCGTGCAAGATGCCTTAGTTCAGTGGTGGTATGGTCACAATGCCGTAGCCTTCTTTTTGACTACACCTTATCTCGGCTTGATGTACTATTTTGTGCCAAAAGCAGCTCAACGACCGGTTTATTCGTACCGCCTATCCATCATACATTTTTGGGCATTGATCTTCATCTACATTTGGGCTGGACCGCACCATTTGCTCTATACATCTTTGCCTGATTGGGCGCAAAGTTTAGGGGTTGTATTCTCTGTAATGCTCATCGCACCTTCATGGGGGGGAATGTTGAATGGATTGTTAACCATGCGTGGTGCTTGGGACCGCGTTCGAGATGATGTATTGCTGAAATTCATGGTGGTTGCGTTGACCTGTTACGGTATGGCCACATTTGAAGGACCTATGTTATCGTTGAAAAACGTAAACATGATTTCACACTTCACAGATTGGACAATTGCACACGTCCATGTTGGAGGTTTGGGATGGAATGGAATGATGACTTTCGGACTATTGTATTGGTTATTTCCACGATTATTCCGAACAGAATTGTATTCGAAACGCATGGCCAACCAACACTTTTGGATTGCAACATTGGGGATTATCTTATATGCCATTCCAATGTATATTGCTGGATTCATGCAAGGATTAATGTGGCAAGATTTCAATCCGGACGGAACCTTAGTCAATGCTGATTTCCTAAAAATGGTTGATGCCATGAAGCCCTATTATATACTGCGTTCTGTAGGCGGATTATTGTATTTAACGGGGGCAATTATGATGTTTTACAACCTGGTAAAAACAGCTAAATCTGGATCATTCCTGGCCAACGAAGAAGCTGAGGCTCCTGCACTGGTAGCGGTAAATACCAAATCGTCGAATGAGTACTGGCACAGAAGTATTGAGCGGCGACCAATTCGATTCATGATTTTAGCCATTCTCGTTGTAGCCATCGGTGGTTTGGTCGAGATTATTCCGACCATGATTGTCAAAAGTAATGTGCCGACGATAGCAAGTGTGAAACCATATACACCATTGGAATTAGAAGGACGGGACATCTACATTTCAGAAGGTTGTTATAACTGTCACTCCCAAATGATTCGACCGTTACGCTATGAAACTGCTCGGTATGGGGAATATTCTAAATCTGGTGAATTTGTATATGACCACCCATTCCAGTGGGGATCCAAGCGAACGGGTCCTGATCTCGCTCGAGAAGGTGGACTACGCAGTAATTATTGGCATTATCAACATTTTATTCGACCGAAAGATGTTTCTCCTGGGTCAATTATGCCAGCCTATACGTGGTTGAAAGAAAATGACTTAGACAACTCTTTAATCGCTAAAAAAATAGCTGCGATGCGCACATTAGGCGTTCCATATGCCAAAGGTTATGAGCAAAAGGCGCTTTCTGATTTGAGAGCTCAAGCCCACACGATTGCCGCCGACGTTGTAAATAACTTGCCTAAAGAAGTCCAAAAAGGAATCAATACAGAACAAGAGATAAAGGAACTCGAACGGAAAGAGATCATTGCATTAATTGCGTATATGCAACGATTAGGTGTAGACATTAAAGCCGGAAGTGCTGCTAAAAAATAAGGGCCATGTTACGATTCATCAAACACAATTTAACGGGAATAGAAGGCGTGGAGATTTTCCCCTTACTATCCCTACTGATTTTTGTATCCTTCTTTGCAGTTGTGCTCATTCGCGTCATGCGCATGAAGAAACAAGAGATTGCAGAACTCAGTGATTTACCCTTAGATCGTCAAGAAAGCACACTTGACCAGTTTATAAACGAATGAATTCAACTAAAAAACATCACATGAAAACGTTTTTACGAAAAAGTATAGCCGTAATCACCATGTTGAGTGTAACGACAATTGCTCAAAGTCAAGATGGTGCTGCCGCTGTAATTGCAGAGCCGATTACAAATTATGAAGAGAATCTAACCTTGTTCTATTGGCTATCGACAAGTATTTTAGTCTTACTCATCTCAATTGTTGTGCTTTCTAGCTCGATAACAATACTGGTAAAATCCGATTACTTCAAAAAGAAGATGGCAGAAAAAACCAAGTTGGGAACGGGAGCATTGAACGTAGTGTTGATTATTGGATTTGTTGGATTGTTGTTACATGCCAATACTGCTAATGCACTGTCGTTTGTGGCTGCTGGTGAAGCTAAAGAAAACTCTCCTTGGTTGCTGGTTGAGAAGATGGATCTCTATTTTATGGTGGCCATCAATCTCATCCTTGTTGGTGTAGTATTGTATTTACGCAAAATGTTCCGTGACTTCATGGAAATGGTGCATACACCAAAAGAGAGCACGGTAATGGCGCCTTCTGCGATTAAAAAAATCAATGTGATCTTGACTGATGCCGTTGCAATTGAAGAGGAACACACTATTCTCATGCAACATGAATACGACGGCATTCGCGAATTAGACAATAATCTTCCTCCGTGGTGGGTTTGGGGATTTTACACAACGATTGTTTTCGCAGTAATTTACGTCTTCAATTTTCATATACTCCGCACATCCGACCTACAAATCGAAGCCTACAATAAAGAGGTTTCACAAGGTAAAAAAGATGTTGAAGCTTACTTAGCAGAAATGGCAATGAACGTGGATGAGACGAATGTAACCTTACTCTCCGATGCCAATGCAATTAGTGCAGGAAGTGCTTTGTTTCAAGCCAATTGTATTGCTTGTCACAATTCAAAAGGAGAAGGGAATATTGGTCCGAACCTAACCGATAAACATTGGATTTATGGCCCGGATATCAAAGACGTATTCAAAACAATTAAAAAAGGTACTCCAAATGGAATGCCTGAACATGCGTCTAAAATGAACCCGGTTCAGTTACAACAATTGTCATCTTTTGTGTTGTCGCTGCCAGATGCAACAGGAAAAGAACCACAAGGAATCGAATATAAAGACGGTAAAGCGGTAAGGCGGTAAAATAAACTGCCTTACCCTTTCCTTTCCTCCAAATACCGACATACTATAGCACTAGACCCAACCGAGAAAACAGTTTCATATGCTAGAAGAAGATCCAGAGGGAACATTCAGAGACCATATTTCAACGGTCAATGAAGAGGGAAAACGGGTGTGGATTTTCCCAAAAAAACCAAAAGGTAACTGGTACAATAGACGGAAAATTGTCAGCTATTTTCTGTTGCTTTTTCTTTTTGCTGCTCCTCACATTAAAATTGGTGGTGAACAATTGCTCCTTTTCAATCTTTTGGAACGTAAATTCACCTTATTTGGAAAAGTTTTCTGGCCTCAGGACCTTTATCTTTTCGCGTTAACGCTAATTGTGGGCGTTGTTTTTGTCATTTTCTTCACTATTATCTACGGACGACTTTTCTGTGGATGGGTATGTCCTCAAACGATCTTCATGGAAATGCTTTTCCGACGAATTGAGTATTGGATTGATGGCGACTGGACACATCAACGCAAATTAGCCAATGCACCTTGGAATAGGGAAAAGCTCCTCAAAAGCACAGCCAAACATGGTATATTCTGGATAATATCCTTTGGTATTGCCAATACCTTTCTGGCATATATCATTGGATCTGATGAACTATGGAAAATTCAGACTGATCCACTCGGAAAACATTTCGGCGGACTCATAGCGATACTCATTTTTACAACAGTTTTTTATTTCGTATTCGCCCGCTTACGCGAGCAAGTTTGCACCACTATTTGTCCGTATGGACGACTGCAAGGTGTGCTTTTAGACCCAAATTCGATGGTTGTGGCTTACGACCATAACAGGGGTGAAAATCGGGCGAAATTTAAAAAAGACGAAGACCGTAAATCATATGGCAAAGGAGATTGTATCGATTGTGGTCAATGTGTTCATGTCTGTCCGACTGGCATCGATATTCGAAATGGAACACAACTGGAATGTATAAATTGTACCGCATGTATTGATGCGTGTGACCATATGATGGATTCAGTCGGTATGGAAAGAGGATTGATTCGTTTTGTGTCGGAAAACGGAATAAAAAACCGAACCCCGTTTCAGTGGACAAGACGTGTGATTTCGTATTCCGTATTGCTGATTGTGCTTCTTGGTGTACTTAGCACTTTTTTAATCACCCGCAATGATTTTGAAACGTATATCATGCGGCAACGAGGCACCACCTTTCAGATGACAAGCGATGGAAAAGTGAGTAACATTTTTGAGATTAACCTCATCAACAAAACCAAATATAACTTTAACGTAACACTTGAATTGGAAGGAAATGTTGGTGAAATCGAGACCGTTGTTCATCGACTAGTTCTCAAAGAACAAAACCAACTGAAAGAGCGGTTCATTGTGAAATTGCCCTACTCGGCTATAGAAAATGGAAAACGTATTCTGTACATTAAAATCATTGGAAACGGAAAAGAAATTGAACGGGTGAAAACTAAATTCATCGGTCCTTCATTATAACTCGACACACATGAACTGGGGAAAAGGAATTATCATCGCCATGCTGCTATTCATAGGTTTTATACTCTTTCTAGTGATTAACTTGATGGTGCAACGCGTCGATCTTCAAAGTGAAGATTATTACCAGCGTGAAATAAACTATGAAGAAGAATTCAATCAAGTGCGGAATGCCAATGCACTACCCCAGAAAGTCAAACTCCTGAAGCAAGCAACGTTCATTGTTGTTCAACTTCCGGATAGCATTGCTCTAACAGAGGTTGTTGTATCCTTCATACGCCCGGACGATCAGCAACAGGACAAACAATTTAGGATTCAAGGAACACGTTCTTTTTTAATCCACAAGAGCAAACTAAACACTGGAAAATATATGGTCGAAATTCGCTATGACGCAGATGGAAAACACTGCTTACAGAAAGAAACAATATTTATTTAAGTATGGACGCTCTTTTAGTTACCGCTGTTATTTTAGGATTGACCTCATCTCTGCATTGTATGGGTATGTGTGGCCCAATTTCGATGGCCATACCCGTAAACCGTAATTCCAATTTAAGTATCCTTTGGGGCATCGTTCAATACAATTTCGGTCGAATATTATCTTATTCGATGCTAGGCGTTTTGGTTGGAAGCATAGGTATTACTCTTGAAACAGTTGGTTTTTTACAAGTGATCAGTATTGTATCTGGAATAGTGATGGTGCTCTATGCCTGGAACAAGCAACTCTCTTCCTTCTTTCATCTGCCCTCTTTTGGTGGAGGAATTCAATCGTTGTTTAACAAGGCATTTGGACAAACACTCAAGCAACAGCATTTTCTGAGATTGAGTTTTTTAGGATTTCTAAATGGTTTACTTCCTTGTGGAATGGTATACTTGGCACTGATGAATGCCTTATTGTTAGGTAGCCCATTAAAAGGAGCCTTAGGAATGACTTTATTTGGACTGGGGACCCTCCCAGCAATGCTTTTTGTAGGATTTGCGGCGATGAAAATATCTCGAACTTCCCAACCAATTTTCGCCAAAGCAGTGCCCTATCTATTAACGATTGTCGGAACATTAATTATTCTTCGAGGAATGAATTTAAACATACCATATGTTAGTCCCAAAATCGACCTAATCGCGCAGGATAATACACAAGAAGCATCAAGCTCAGGGACAAAACCACAAGTTGAAATGAGTTGCTGTCACGGTAGTTCAAAAACTACGTGTTCCCCAAAATAACTTAGCTATTGACATCTATCATTATCCCGTATGATGACCGTCATGTTTTGAGGATTTAAGATTTTTCACCTTTGTTAAAAGCAACTCAAATTCGTCTGACATGAAAGCAAAAGAAGCAATTTACACGCAACACGAAGAGAATACCAATTGGATGAAAACATTGGATTTTTACAAAGATGAAATTAAAATATTTCGAAGCAGATTAGAAGAAATCGCAGCAAAGAACAATTCAACCAAGGTGTTAACGGAAGTAGAACATTTTCAAAATCAATTCATTATCCAGCGTGACAACATCGACAATATTGCTCATGCGATTAAACTGAATGAGGAATCTTTGTTAGCAGAGATCAATCGGAACCCAGTTGCTGTGGATCATCGAAAATTGGAATACCACGAAAAAGAACAAGACCTTGTAGAAACCTTCGCGAAAAACTTTAGTGGAATTCGTGAAGAATTTAATCGATTTACATCTAAGTGGATGTAGTTTTGTATAGTTCGAGTGAGCGGCCAATTGGCCGCTCTTTTTGTTTTACTTCATCTTTTTCATTACCTTCAAAAAAAAGGATTGCGTATCTTTAGCGAAAAATTATTCTATGCGTGTCTATCTGGATAATGCGGCGACAACACCAATTGCTCCTGAGGTGGTCGAGGCCATGCTTCCAATACTCTCTGAAGGATTTGGAAATCCCTCCTCCACTCATTTTTACGGTCGTCAAACTAAAGCATTGATAGAAACCGCTAGAAGATCAGTTGCAAAACATTTATCGTGTACTCCAGCGGAGATTTTATTTACATCTGGTGGAACGGAGGCAGATAACATTGCCTTGTATTCAAGCGTTAAACAGATGGGTGTCACGCACATCATTACGACAACAATTGAACACCATGCGGTTGGACATACGGCTGAAGCAATTGCCCATCAAGGTCTTGCTCGGGTTAGTTACGTGCGGATCGATAACAAAGGTCATGTTGATCTCCAACACTTGGAAGAACTTCTGATGACAGAAGATAAAACGCTGGTTTCTTTAATGCACGCCAACAATGAAATAGCGACACTTTTACCTTTAAATCGAATTAGTGAACTGTGCAGAAAACACCATGCGCTTTTCCATTCAGACACCGTTCAAACGATGGGACATTATCCGTTCGATTTATCTCAACTTGATATTGATTTTATCACCTGTGCTGCACATAAATTTCATGGACCCAAAGGCGTTGGATTTTTATATGTCAACCGAAAAGTAAAAGTAGACACATTGATTCATGGTGGTTCTCAGGAACGTGGACTTCGTGGTGGCACGGAGAACGTTTATGGAATTGTCGGGTTAGCGAAAGCAATGGACTTAGCATACGAGGATGTGGCCGATCATCACCGTCATGTACAAGAATTAAAAACGTATATGATGAACGAATTGAAATCGCACTTTCCAACGATTGGTTTTCATGGTGAAACTGATCCGGAAAAGTCACTTTACACTGTTCTTAACGTGTGCTTCCCTCCTCTTGAAAAAGCTGGATTACTGCTATTTACGCTTGATCTTAAAGGCATTGCAGTTAGTGGCGGATCAGCTTGCACTTCTGGTGCTACGAAAGGATCACATGTGTTGGAAGGAATTGGAGCCGATGTGACAAGACCAAATGTGCGTTTTTCTTTTTCACGCTACACTACAAAAACCGAAATTGATTACGCATTAGCGCAAATAAAATCCGTATTTACTAAAACCTTACAGCCAGTTTAACCGCTTTTGGTTCCTATTCATTCGTTTACTATGCGTACTTCGGAAAAACACATACTTGTTTTAAGCTCGTGGTACCCAAGCCGAAAAAATCCCTTTTTAGGTAACTTCGTCCAACGACAAGCGCAATTAGCAGCCCAATCACTTCCAGTAACTGTCGTTCATGTCGTTCCTGATCAAGCAATTAAATCGGTTGAAATAGAAACGAATAAAACTGCTAATCTCACTGAGCACATTGGGTATTATCCCGATCATAAATGGCTAA
>JBILNH010000078.1:0-10555 GCA_044375095.1 Crocinitomicaceae bacterium | reverse complement strand
ATTCGGTTGTTGAGGGAACGAGCACTATTCAAGAAATTACTACTCCAAATAGATAAGCCAACACTTATTCATGCGCACGTTTGCCTTCCTAAAGGTTATTTGTTTCTTCGTGCGAAGAATTTTTTCAAGCGACCGCTTATCATTACTGAACACGGCTCATACTTTCAACCGACTAAACAGTCAGCCTGGAGTTTATCCATGCGTTTGTTGATGAGAAGACTCATTAAGCATACTGATCAGTTCGTTGCTGTATCTGACGTACTAAGAGACGATATGAGGAGAATTATAACATCAAAGGAGGTTGAAGTCATTCCCAATCCTGTGAACACACAATTGTTCGTCCCAAGAAATGAATCCAATGATACAATTCACTTTTTGCATGTTTCCACGCTTGACGACCGGATTAAAAATATTACAGGAATCTTGGAGGCATTTGATCAATTCAGCTCTAAAGGTAATTCAACAGCTAAACTAACAATCGTATCGGACGAGCCCTATGAACATTGGCAGCGATTATGCACTAATAAATACCCAAATTCTGCCATTGGCTTTGTCGGACCGCTTACTGAAGAAGAAATTGTACCGTACTTTCAAAGCTGTTCAGCATTTATTATGAACTCACGTTATGAGACCTTTTCGATTGTTCTAGCTGAAGCATTTTCGTGCGGAAAACCTGTTATTTCAACACCTGTCGGGATTGCCAACAATCTTCCTTCGAATTTCGGTTTACAAATCGAAATCGACAATGTCGCATCTCTTGTTTCGGCTCTAGATAAATTTGTTTCGATAAAAGATCAATTTGATCCGATGGCCATAAGAGCACATGCTTTACAATTGGATTCCGATTGCATTGGTAAACAACTGAACGAACTATATGACCGATTTTCCTAGTAAAAAGTACGTCATTGAGCGTGTACAGGAACTGATTGAAAAAAGGCTTCACGAACTTGAACGTCAATTTTCAGAGCTGCAGCAGGCCTTACTGTCTGATACAAAAAGTTCCGCAGGTGACAAACACGAAACATCCAGGGCGATGACTCAGTTGGAACAAGAAAAGTTGGGTAAACAACTACATGAACTCAACCAATTGAGATCAACATTCCTTCGAATCAATTCCAATGATCAATTTGATACCATTCAAATCGGTCACTTGATAATGACATCAGAAGGATGGTATTACCTCTGCGTTCCGTTAGGGAAAGTGACAATTGACGAACGACTAACGCTGTTTTGCCTTTCCCCACTTTCTCCTTTGGGCAACTTACTTATAGGGAAAAAAGCAGGAGAGAAACTAACATTCAACAGCCGAGAGATTGAAATTCAATCGGTTCTTTAACGAATCAAATGCACAAATCCATGCCCCTCAAAGGACTCATTTTGCATACCCGTTGCTGAGTACATATAGAAATAAACACCTTCACCAGCAGGAAGTCCTTCTTGCGTTTTACCGTCCCATGAGGCATTCAAACCGGTTCCTGAATAAATTAGATTTCCCCAACGATTCAAAATTGTCAAATTCACCTCTTTAATGTTCAACATATTCAAGAGAAATACGTCATTTATACCATCATTATTGGGCGTTAATACATTCGGCGCTGTGATATCAACGGGAACAACTGGTGGAATAACCGGCGGATCATTTACTACAATGGTGACATATACTGTATCCGAGCAATTTGCAAAATTTGCTACAAGCATTACAGTATAAACACCCGTAGTATCATACGTTTGTGTTTGACTTTGCAACTCACTTGTATTGAGCGTATTTCCATTTCCAAAGTTCCAAACGTAATTGGTGGAATTCTGACTGTTATTGTCAAGAACAACGGTTAGCGGATAAGTACCTGAAGATGGTGAAGCACTCACACTTGCAACGGGAGGATTAGCAGGAGTTACTTGAATCGAATCGTATACGAAACACCCATTACTTTCTATTGATAAGTAATACCAACCCGGAAAAAGTTCCGTCCAAACTGAAGCATTGATGAAATTTGGACTTGGATTTCCTGGCCCCGTCCATGTGTAGGAAGGCGGATCTGTAAATGTTCCTGAAGTAATCGCCGATACATATCCATCATTCGATCCACATGTTGCTTGCCCCATGATAATATCATCAATCTGCCAATCGATTGGAATGATTGTTACTTGTACTTCATCTGTTGAAACACATCCATTTGCTGAAATTCCTGAAACAGTGTACGAGCCTGATGATACTGGAGTGAAAACTAAACTTGGCACACCTGTAGACCATTGCCAAGACATAATGACATCGTTGGCGCTTGCGACAATCGTTTCAGATTCATTTGCACAAAAAGTAATATCTGGACCAGCATTAACTTGCGTCGTATCGTAATCAACTACAATTGAATCTTCTATTATACAAACTGGCGCAAAGAATATATCGTCAATAGCGAAATCATTACCTGAACTTATAGTACTTTGATTAACAATGGATAAAACGGCTTGTGTTGACGTACCTGAACTCCAATAACCTGTATTTTCTTGCCAAACACAACCTGATGTGTTCGTAGGCAAGATAGCCGAGATGGGAACGGAATTGATATACAATTGCAGATTGGAAGTCTCGACAGCATTCAATACATTCATTTGCCAAAAGGAAAAAACATAATCTGTATTCGGAATAACGGTAACGGTCTGCGACCAAGCAATAGTGTTTGGTGTAGAAGCCCCATTTGCAATATACATATTACCATTTCCAGTAGTATGATCGCCACAATTTAAAAAATTATTATGTACTAATGAAGGTGAAGTTGATACTGCATATTGTCCAGGATTGGAAAGTAAACCCCACGTTCCTCCCGTTCCAGGAATGTATGAAGACGTGAAATTGTTGGCAACTGCTGTTGTTCCATTTTGAAAATTACCATTCTGAATCAGGTTACCACCAACTATTCCAGCAGCCACACCATATGTTCCAGGAATGGTTACATTGAGTTGATTGCTAAAGGCACCCGTAGACCATTGAAAATAATCGAATCCAGTTGGCGCATTCAGAACCAGTGATTGTCCTTGACAAAGAACCGTATCATTTCCGAGATTGACAGGTGGCTCTGTACCATTACATTGCGCATTTCCGCTGAAAGGCAAGAGCAACAATAAACTGTAAATGATTTTTTTCATAATACCTTTGTTCGGTGCTAAGACTCTTAATGTGCCAAAAAGGTTGTTTGACGCATTACAAAAGTTGAGTCATATCCTCTACTCCTATCGGTCGAGCTACCGTAAATCCTTCTGCATAATCGACGCCTATATAGCGGCCATTCTGTAGCATTCTTCCTTTAATGTAATTAAAGAATTCTGCACCGGAAATTGGCGTGATAGGTTCTTCCGATTCAGGATTATAAAATTGAGTAGCATACGCCTTAATACTTTCGATTTTTTTATCTACAAACGGCGTCACATCGACAACAAAATCCGGTTGAATGGAATAATCCTGAATATAATGGTAAACAGCGTTTGGTCGAAATGCCTCTTGTTTTTCACCATCCAGGAACGTTTCAATTTTTCGCAAACCCGCTAGGAAACATGCTTCCGCAACTAGTTTTCCTGCTCGACCGTGATCGGGATGCCGATCGTTAACCGCGTTTGCCAAAACAACCTTCGGTCGGTATTGACGAATCTTCTCAATTACTTTTAGAAAATGTGGTTGGTCGATGGTGAAAAATCCATCCGCCATTTGTAAATTTTCACGAATGGAAACTCCTAAAATTTCTTTCGCTTTGTCTGCTTCAGCGTATCGGGTTTCTGCGTTACCTCTTGTCCCTAACTCACCTTCTGTCAAATCAATGAGTCCAACCGTCTTTCCTCGACTAATGTGTTTGAGCAAGGTGCCTGAAGCAGATAGCTCCACATCATCCGGATGGACACCAAAAGCCAGAATATCTACAGTAACTTTATTCATTTTCCAATTGGTTTAACGCATTTTTTGCATAGCTTTTATTTCGCCATGCAGCTACTGCGGTAAATAAAACAGCTATGATTACAGTAACAATAATCCAACTCGGTATTGTTCCCAATCCATCGCCCTGTGCATACGAATGTAATCCGACCAAGTAAAAATTAACGCCAAAGAAGGTGAAAAGAATGGCAGAATAACCCCAGAATCCAACTACATTGAATACAAATTTCCCTTTCAATGCCGGAATGTATCGTAAATGAAGAATCACTGCATAAACCAAGACAGAAACAAGCGCCCAAGTCTCTTTCGGATCCCATCCCCAATAACGACCCCAAGATTCATTTGCCCAAATACCACCGAGAAAGGTCCCAATGGTCAACATGAACAAACCAATGGTCATGGACATTTCTGAAACCAATGTCAATTCATTAATATTCAATGAGATGACTTTACCGTTTTTTGACGTTCGGAAAGTGTACAAAAATAAATTCAATAGTCCTAAAATTGCACTCAGTCCTAAGAAGCCATAACTACCCGTAATAATGGCTACGTGAATCATCAACCAATATGATTTCAACACCGGTTGAAGTGGCGTCACTTCTGGATCGAGCAAGTTCATTTCTGTTACAAACACCATCATCGATGCAAGAATGGCCGTGCCAACAATTATAAACGGATTTTTAGGACTGAAAAGGAAGCCGGCAATCATGGTTATCCAAGCAATAAACACTACAGCTTCATAGCCGTTACTCCATGGTGCGTGACCCGATATAAACCATCTAAATCCTAACCCCGTTCCGTGATAAACAAACGTAACGACCAATAAGCCCAATCCAATCCATCGTATCCACTTGAAGAATTTAGTTACAGAAGGTTTCACTTTCACAAACAACTGAACAACCTGGAAGATGAGCATTAAAAGTCCGATCATCAAATACAAACGGTATGTCTGTTTGAAGATGTTCATTTTATTGTAGCTGATTTCAATCTTCACCGCTGCCTCAGAAGGAACAATCTTTTTAGAAACTGTGCGTTGAAGATCCTTCAACTTTGACAACTGTTCGTTGGCTGCCGAATAATCATTCGAATTGGACGCCACAAATAATTCCTTAAAATAACCAAGCGAAGTGAAAAATGCAACTGAATCCGTTTGATAAACACGTTCATCAATTGGAACATACCAGGTGTTATTTGGGGCATTTTTCAACGGAACCAAACGCATATAACTCCATGAAGGAAAACTTTGAACCACTTGATAGCGATCAACCAATTTTATTAAGTTTTTGTCAAATTCATTACGCTTAGATTCTAGTTTTTGGAACGAAATGGCATGTTCCTTCGCTAGTTTGAATTCATTCCGTTCGTTTAACAAGTCTTTAACTGCAGCGTAGTCACCTTTAATTCCAAGTTGATCCCTGAGGTTTTTTGATACGTACACAATTTTTTTATCATACCAGTAATCGGGGTACATGTGCATACTCATTATGGTTTGAACCGCATTGTACTCTTCGTACTTGTCTGCGCGATAAATCTTGCGTAAGAGATTCAAACAAAGCGTGTGCAATGGAACAATTCGTCCTTGAAAATCTTGGACAAGTAAACTGGCAATTTCATTAGAATGATCCGCTGACATCACACCAAATTGGGGCTTAGCCACTTGTTGTTTTGTTGGAGTAGTTTGCTCAGTATGATCGTGAGCATCACCCGAATGGTCATGGTTGTGATCGTCTTGCGCAGTTACAACTTGAAAAGAAGAAAACACAAAAAACATTAACAAGACTGACAATCCAGCTAACTTTTCCCTGGCAATTTTCGATTTATTCAGTTTATCGTTCAATTCTCTAAAGCGACCAGCTGGTGCGAATAAAGAAAGAAGCATTCCAATAGACATGAGCAAATAACCAACATAGGTAACCATGGTACCGACACGATCTGAGTTCACACTCAACCGTGTACCCTCTTCATTTTCAGGTGTTGAAGGAATATCGAGGTCATAAGCGGATTGAAAGAAGCGATATCCGCGGTAATCCATGACGTTGTTCATAAATATGCGCTGATCTCTTGTATAGTTTTTCTCTTTATCAATGACCTGAACCTCACTAGCAAATGAAGAAGGGGCATCAGATCCTGGATACTTGTCCAGTTGAAAGTCTTTACAGGCAATGTAGAACGGAATGGTCTTTTCAATTGAACCGTATTCCATTTCGTACGTCAATCCATTAAAATAAAATACTTCACGATCGGGAATTGTTCCAGATCCACCCTTGAGTTGAACCAATCGCTGCTTCGCACCATCTTTAATTCGAACAGTGAGTATATCCGTACCTATATTCTTCTTGCCAGAAGGCAGTAACATCAATTTCGCATTGTTAACTACCTGCTTAAATACAATTTGCTGTCCGCCAATTTGATAAAGAGTAGTCGTCTGAAAAGGAGCCTCCGTGTTCGCTGGTATTTCTACAAATAAAGAATCTGATACATTTTGACCCGTCTGTCGCGCTTTCTGCATTTCAGCCATCGGTAAATATCGAATTGGCTGATTGGCTTTGACCATAATTTTTGCACCTTTCTTGTATAGAATTACTCCAGGCATTGCATCCTTTTTCTCGAAAGAAATGGCTACTTCTCCAGCCATCAAAAATCCTCCTTCGTTTATGTAATTTGACTTCATTCCGTCGGTAACAATCTCTAATGCAACCGAACGAATGCTATCGTTTACAACAAGTGAATCAACCATTTTCTTTTGAAAATTGACATATTCTATTTCTACCTGAGATTTATGCCCAGGGAATTCAACCGGAATTGAAAAATCATTCGATGTAACTTCGGACATAAACATGCGCTCCGAATAAGAATACTGCATTTTTCCATCGTTTACCTTAAACCACAAATGAGGTTCAGAAAGGTAAATAACGTTGGATTGCTCGCCTTCACGAATCATCATCATTCCTTCAAAACTAATGTAGCGGGTAATTCCGGCACCGATTAAAATAATGATGAATGAAAGGTGAAAAGACAACATAGCGATCTTTTCGCGTTGGAACATTTTGTACCGGAAAATATTGGCGATCAAATTTAATCCAAGGTAAACAAGTAGGATTTCAAACCACTTCGCATTGTATACAAGGATCTTAGCTGTCTGAATGTCATATTGAGATTCTAAAAGGGTCGCCGCTGCAATAGCTACAAGGAATACGATCATGGCTGAGGCCATCATGCGCATTGAGAAAAATGCTTGGGAAATTCGTTCCATGAGATATCGAAAATTTTCGGTAACAAAAATAAGCATTGAGGCTGTAAACGACACCATGAAAAAGGGAATAAAAACCGTATTTATTCCCTGACAGAAAAAGGGAATTGATTGAAGGAAAAATCAAGCTCATTGAAGTCAATTGCTAAGGCAGATTTCAAGTCATAGATTCGCTTCAGAATAGTTCACAAAACGTTTAATTAAAAACTTAACAGTATGAATTCACTTATGACTCGCTCACGTTTGTTTCCTGCACTGAATAATTTAGTGGAAGATGTTTGGGCAAAAGATTTTTTTGATTGGAGTGATAAAAATTTCACTGCCCTCGGCACTACATTACCATCTGCAAATATTGTAGATAAACCGAAAGAATTAAGCATTGAACTTGCAGCGCCTGGATTGGTAAAAGACGATTTCAAAATTGAATTCAACAACAACATATTAACAGTTTCTTGCGAAAAACAGGAGGAGAAAGAAGAAAAAGAAGGTACGTATTCCAGAAGGGAATTCAGCTACCAATCGTTCTATCGCTCTTTTCAAATGCCTGAGAATATTGACGAAAAGAAAATTGACGCCAATTATTCAAATGGTATTTTACATGTTGTAGTAGGCAAGAAAAAAGTGGAATCTCCGAAGACAGTGAAGAGTATTCCTGTGAAGTAAAACAAGATTCCACTTTTGGAAAGCGAGTATCTTCGGTACTCGCTTTCTTTTTTACTAATACTGGCCAGTTCGAAGCAATACTAACGTGCACGCTTCAATGGCATCAATACCTAATGAAATCAATTGGCGCTGAAATTCGGCGTTTTCTGTTCCTGGATTGAATATCACTCTTTTGGGACGTAATGCTATGATGGCTTGTTTATATTCTTCTTGAAACGTCGGATTAATATACAGTGTCACCGTGTCGATTTCCCATTCCGTATCCCAAACCGTTTCTATGGGAATTCCGGCGCATTCACCTTTTCGTTTAGCAAACGGAATAACCGCATGTCCATATTCCTGCAACATGTGCGTTGCTATATTAGAATAACGATCTGATTTTGGACTTGCACCAAGAACCAACGTCCTTTTCATCCCAAAAAAGAGTTAAAGCGTTTCGAGAAAGGCGCTCACATTTCGGTCTATTCGACCTGCAATATCTGTAGTATCAGCCTTAACGAATTGTTCTCCTGTAATCCGCTCGTACAATTCAATGTACCGCTCAGAAACCAGTTGTACAAAATCTTCCGGCATATCAGGCATCGATTGTCCATCCAGCCCTTGAAAATCATGTTCAATTAACCACTGCCTTACGAATTCTTTCGATAATTGCTTCTGTGGCTCATTATTGTCTTGTCTTTCCTGATAACCATCAGCGTAAAAATAACGTGATGAATCTGGTGTGTGAATTTCATCGATGAGAATCACCTCACCATTGCGCAAACCAAACTCATACTTCGTATCCACGAGTATTAGTCCTCGCTTGGCTGCCATCTCCGTTCCTCGTTGAAAAAGTGCCTTGGTATATGCTTCCATTTTCACGTAAATATCTTCCGGTACAATTCCATTAGCAAGGATGTCTTCTCTGGATATATCCTCATCGTGTCCTTCATCTGCTTTTGTTGCCGGCGTAATGATGGGTTCCGGAAAACGGTCATTTTCTTTCATTCCCTCCGGAAGTGATACGCCACACAACACTCGTTTACCCGCCTTATATTCTCTTGCTGAATGTCCAGCTAAATAGCCGCGAATGACCATTTCGACTCGGATAGGCTCACACGCATACCCAACAGCGACAGAAGGATCTGGAGTTCCAATCAACCAGTTCGGAACAATATCGCGTGTGGCATTAAGAAAGAGCGTAGCAACTTGATTCAACACCTGACCTTTGTGTGGAATACCTTTTGGTAAAATGTGATCAAACGCAGAAATGCGGTCAGACGCTACCATTACCAACAGATCATTTTCAAGTGTGTATACATCCCTTACTTTTCCATTGTAAACCGCTTTTTGTCCAGCAAATTGAAAGGATGATGAAGTTATTGCGTTATCCATTTTTATCTTTAGTTGAGTTATGTCTTCTATTTTTTTCCGTTTCAGCTGCCGCTTCTTTCGCCTTTAATTTAGCCTCCTTATCATTGGCCTCGGCTACATCAAATGCATGAACAATTCGCTTCACGAGGCTATGTCTCATCACATCCGTTTGCCCGAGGCGAATGATTCCAACCCCCTCCACATCATTCAAGACATCCAATGCATAAGAAAGTCCAGAACGCTGACGATGCGGCAAATCGACCTGTGACATGTCCCCAGTAACGACAAACTTCGCAGTCATTCCCATGCGGGTCAAAAACATTTTCATTTGCATCGCCGTAGCATTTTGAGCTTCATCAAGTATGACGAATGCTTTATCCAAGGTACGTCCACGCATGAAGGCTAAAGGCGCGATTTCTATGATCCCAAACTCAATCATATCTCCAAGTTTTTCGGGTGGAATCATATCCCTCAAGGCATCGTACAACGGCATCAAATAAGGATCTAATTTTTCTTTTAAATCACCTGGAAGAAAACCAAGGTTCTCCCCTGCTTCAACTGCTGGACGAGTCAGCACAATCCGTTTGACTTCTTTTGCCTTTAATGCGCGAACAGCGAGAGCCACTGCTGTATACGTTTTACCCGTTCCAGCAGGTCCGACAGCAAATACTAAATCATTTGAATTGACAGCTTGTACTAATTTCTTTTGGTTAACCGTACGGGCTTTTATCTTAACACCACCATTTCCATGAACGAGCGTTTCTGATCCATCATCTGTAGAAATCAACCGAGCGCCATCAGCGAGCATCAAGTTGTCTATATTGTTCTCTGTAAGGATGTTAAACTTATTGTAGTGTTGGACAATGAGTTCAAACTTTCGCTCAAATTCATCCATTACCTCCTCGTCACCAGCAATGGTTAGGTTGTTTCCTCTAGCAACAATTTTAAGTTTGGGGAAGTAACTTTTTATGTGTTTTAGTTGGGCATTGTTGACACCGAAGAGTTCAACGGGATTAATGCCCTGTATCTCGATATTTTTTTCTTGCAAGCCGAAATTTCTTTTTAGTTCTACTGACTTTCCCTTGAATAATCCTATTTTTGAAGCAAAATTAATAAATTAAATCGGCTCCGGAAAAAGCCTTTACAACCCGTATGAAAATAATTACATTGACAACGGATATGGGAGTGCAAGATCATTATGTTGCCTCGTTGAAAGGAACTATTTTATCTCTCGTTCCTGACGCGGTAATTATCGACATTACGCACGCCGTAAAGCCTTTTGATTCTGCTGGTGCAGCATTCATTCTCTCCAATTGTTACGAAGACTTTCCTAAAGGAACGATCCATGTAATCGGCGTAGACAGCGAGCC
>JBILNH010000035.1:0-18599 GCA_044375095.1 Crocinitomicaceae bacterium | reverse complement strand
TCATTCGAATGATAAGCGACTTTTTCGCTTTTCTGACTCCGTTTATGTTGCGTTAAATAGGTCCGAAGCAATTATACTTGAAACCGACATTTTTTCGCTCTTCGAGGATTGGGATACGCGTAAAGAAGAAATAAAAGTCCTTTACGACAATAAGGGAATGCCTTACACCGGGTCGAACAAAGCAACAAAAACATTGTATGGCAATGAAGATGGAATGCCGCAATTCTTAGATGCCTACTTTTTAGAATATTGCTACAATGCACAGAAGCGGTTCTTTCCGCTTGAGCGTGTGGAAGATCAGCTAAATCTGGTTTCGGATTATGTGAAGCCCGAATTGGAAGGAATTGCAGAAACAGCGCTCGACTTTACACAGGAACGACTGACCGAAATTTACCTCAAAGGCGACATTTCATTGCTTGACCGTATGATGCGAACTAACATGTCCATCTACCCGGGAATGTACGATGACTTGATTGTCAACCGCAACAAAGGCATGTTTAAAGGCATTGATAGCTTAATCCGCAAGCAAGCTGTCTTTTGTGCTGTTGGTGCAGGTCATTTATCAGGCGATCTAGGATTAATCAACCTACTAAGAAAAAAAGGATACAAGTTGCGTAAGGTACAAGCTGTGTATTCTGAAAAACAAATTGTTGAAGCCAAAGAAGTTAAAAGTAACCGATCATATACCTACAAATTAGACTCTATTGGTCTGGCGGCAATTTTTCCAGGGAAACCACTTGAAACATCCATTTGGGATAACCATCCATACATCATTTACCGAGAAATGGGTCAAGGAAATACCTACTCCATTGAGGTTGCTCCGTTTGATTCAACATTGACTTTTGATGAGCAAGCAAGTATATATATTGCCAGTCCAGATGCCTCCAATTATACGCACTTATTTCTAGATGATGGCGTTGAAGTTTTTGAAGGATTATCCGACACCTACACACACGGTTTACACTGGGTAAGGTTAATGAGAGGCGAAAAACACCTCATCATTTTACGTGCGTATGGTGGCAATAAATTCATGCACTCGAACAGGCCAAATGCTTTCTTTAGTAAAGTTTGGATAGACTAATTCGCAAAAATCAATTTAATTTCATCGAAAAAAGCTGATTTCTTTTACTTTTGTGTAAACGAATATTTTGATGATTCCACGTATACAATTAGCTGAAATCGCCCAACGATTAACGAAGTCCAAACTGTTTGTGCTTACTGCCCCAAAAGGATTACATCCGATGGAAATTATGGCGCAAATCCTAACCGAAAAAGGCGTTGAGTTCGAACAATTTTCATGTACAAAACTGCCTGATCGAAAACGGTTAAGTGAGGTCAATCCAGGACAATGGAATGCGTTTTTCTCATCGCGCTTTACCATTCTGGACGAAACACAATTTTTACCTTTCGACATGCAAGTGATTATCGATCAGGTATTGACCAATCAATTGCAGACTACGCTAATTCTAACAGGCACATTTCTGCCTCAACTGGATGAATACTTGATCGAAGCCTTGCGAATGGAAGGCATGTACGTGCACATCGGATTCCCATCTTTTTATGAAATGGCTCAACACCATTCGCTACCTTCAGAGGATCAACTCATGGCCAAGCGAATTATTTTTGGCAATTCGGTTGATTTACATACGCAAGATGACGGCCTCGAAAAATGGCTGATTGATTCGTCCAGCCAACTTTTTGTCACCCATTTAGGGAAAGGTGAACGCATCAATAAAGCAGACCAGTTAATGCGTGTGTTGCGCCAATTGGCTTTTCATATTGGTGAAGTCGTTACGTACAATCAAATCGCAACTGAATGTGAACTGGATAATGAAACTGTTGAGCGCTATATTGATATTCTCGTGAAAGCGTTCTGGATCATTCGTCTTCCCTCGTTCTCCAACGGACATCGCTATGAGTTGAAAAAAAGTCATCAGTTCTATTTCACAGATGTTGGTATTCGCAATGGATTGATTCAGAATTTTAACCCTATTGACATTCGCATCGACCAATCTGCACTTTGGAAAAACTGGCTCATTGCCGAACGGATCAAATGGAACGATATGAACTTGCGGAAAAAAGAGTATTTCTTTTGGAAGACGCATACCAACCAGCAAGTAGACCTCATAGAAGTTGATCCACTTACCGGAAATGCTGAAGCCTTTCAATCGCTTTGGGATAAACGGAAAAAACCAAAAATTCCAAACGCATTTACCGTAGCTTATCCGCACATCAAAACACACATACTAAATCGCGCTACTTATTGGCGTTTCCTTGCCCAAAAATCTAAACCATGAAATTCATCGAACAACTAACCGCATACATTGAGGAGCACCTCGATCCGCGACACTTAACCATTGTTTTACCTTCCGAACGGGCAAAAAAGTACATTGCTTCCTCTTGGTATTCCATTCACAAGAAACCGGTTTGGTTACCTGAAATGATAACGATCGACCAATTGGTTCGAAAACACGCCAATTTTCCAATTATTGATAAAACACGTGCCTTAATCGAATTGTACGCGATCCATTGTGCAGTAGTTGAAACCATAGAACAACAGTCATTCGATGATTTCTTGTCTTGGGGAGGCATGTTATTGAGCGACTTTGACGAAATTGACCGGTACTGCGTTGATCCCAAACAACTGTTTCGAAACCTATCCGATGTGAAAGAAATTGAAAACTGGAGTTTTAGCAGCGAAAAACCGTTAACTGAACAGCAAAAAAAGTTCATGGAATTCTGGGATTTACTTCCTGTTTATTATAACCAACTAAATGAAAACCTGGAAAAGAAAGGGTTACAATATGCGGGTAAAGCGTACCGCGAATTAGCAGAGCAACCTGAACGGCTTTTTTCCACAGATCCTAAACGTCAATTTATATTTGCTGGCTTCAATGCCCTTTCTAAAGCTGAACTTAAACTGTTCAAGCAACTTCATGTCTTGGGGAGAGGACATATTTTAATTGATGCCGACACCTATTATGTCCATTCGAAACAGCATGAAGCCGGGATGTTTATTCGTTCGTTAATGGATGAATTGGGTGTCAAAACGCTGCCATTTATTCAAAATGAGTTAACGGTAAACGAAAAGGTCATTAACACCATTGAATGTCCTCAACACACGGGACAAGTAAAAGCAGTAGCAACATTGCTGAGTAAACTTTCAGCAGATGAGTTAAACGATACGTTAGTATTGTTAGCAGATGAGACGCTTATCAATCCGCTATTGAAAAACATTCCTAAACAAGTTGGAACAGCAAACGTGACGTTAGGTTTACCGCTTCAATATACCGCTCTGCGAACATGGGTAGACCTGTTGTTTTCCGTTCAGGAATCGAAACGGAAGTTTAACACCAAGTCACTTTACGTTCATGATTTACGAAAAATCTGGCGACATCCATTTATCCATGCAGTATTAAGCGAAAAAGAGAAAAAAGCTTGCGCCGCACTTGAACAAAAAATGATCGCAAAAAACAGCTTGTTTATCAACCCAGAAAACATCAATGCAGGGGAAACACACGATGAACTGATCAAGCTCATTTCAACTGACTGGTATAATGACTGGGTTGAAGCCATGCGCATCATTCGACTGCTGAACAATTTCCTCCATGAACGGATGGTGAACTCAACGGTTTTTGAACGTGCGGTAGTTCAACGTTTCGATGAAGTGATTCGCGATTTTCAGCTTATCGTTCAAGAAGGACTTCCAGATAGTTCGTTGCGCACATTCAAACAGTTATTTTATCAGCATTGGAGTGGGAAATCGCTGGCGTTTCACGGATCTCCATTGAAAGGACTTCAACTCATGGGATTACTTGAAACACGCTTGTTGGATTTCAAGCGGATCTATGTGGTAGGTATGAATGAAGGAAAAATGCCTCCAACCAATCCACTTCAGTCGATGGTCCCAATGGATCTTCGGGCTTTTTTCAAGATGCCGACGCCACGAGAAAAACAAGGATTATTCGCGCATCACTTCTACCGCTTATTGCATGGGTGTGAAGAAATGTGGGTAACCTATACCACCGCAAAAGAGAATATTGGAAGTAATGAAGCCAGTCGCTACTTGAAACAGATTGAACTAGAGTTGTGCAGAGAAAGTAACGTAAAAATGAAAAAATGGCTGTACAGTATCCCCACGTCAGAAAGTAGTTATGGCCCAGTTGAAATTTCAAAAAATGAAGAGGTATTGGCTAAAATAGAGCAGTTTTTAACGGCTCCACTTAGCGCGTCAAAAGTCATGAACTACCTGAACTGTCCATTGAACTTTTATTACCGCTACATTCTTGACTTTGGAGAAGAAGATACCATTGAAGAGGAAATAGAAAACAACCGTTTTGGGACGTTTATCCACAACGTACTTGAAAAATTATACCTGCCATTTGCGCGTCATGATAAGTCTGGGGAACTTATCCACCCTGCTCCTAAAAACCTTACTGTTCAGGACGTTGACAAGATGCTCATGCAGTTTCCCGGGTTAATTGAAGAAGAATTTCTTGATCATTTTGACAAAGATAAAACGGCATTTGAATCGGGGAAAAACCTCCTTTCCTTTCAGATGGCTCATGAACTCACGAAGCGAATCTTACTAAAGGAACGGGAATTCATTTCACAACTGTCAGACCCTTTGTTTATCGAATATGTCGAGTTCACCATGGTAGGAGAAATGGAAATTGAAATTAACGGGGAGTCACGAAAGATACAACTCAAAGGAATAGCTGACCGAATTGATTCCTACGGTGATCAGATTAGGGTTATCGACTATAAATCCGGGGTAGTAAAAACGGATCACGTCGAGTTGGGAGAATTCAAAGAGGGTCAAGACATCTTGAGTTACGTACATTCAACCAAACACGCATTGCAGTTGCTCATGTACCTCTACTTATACAGGGAGGTGAATGGCGTAATTCCTTCACAAGCAGCCATTTATTCCATGGTATCAATTAAAGATGGCGTACTTCCTTTGCGCATTAAGAATGAAGGTGATTTAGGCGAATTGGTTAATCGATTGCCGGAATTTTTCGAATCGTTTATTTCAGCTCTACTGCACTCAGACGAACCGCTCACACACAACGAAGACGCCAAGTTCTGTCAGTTCTGTCAATAAAAAAACCTGAAAAGAACTTATCAGCAGGATGGGGCTCATAACGTTCTTTTCAGGCACACAAAAAAAGTAGAATGTTGCAATTGACATATTCATTATCAATTACATAGTAAGGACGATTAAATCATAAAAAGGTTGACTTCACTGCAAAAAAAAACACCCAAAAGGATGTTTTTAATTACGAATAAGTCGGTATTAATACAGTTCTAACTTTAATGCTGTTCTGTAGTCCTTGATCTCTTCTCGATTGATCTTATGATCTGCATTCTTTAATAAATTGAGCAAGTACAAGAAGTTTTCTTTGCCTTCGATTTCCATTGGGTATTCATTGCCCTCTTCGTCTTCATCAAATTGTGCTTGTACATCAAACGCACTGTTTTCACCCAAAAACTCATATGTTAGTCGCAGAACTTTAGTCACCAAAGGATCTTGTTCCTTGATGGCGTGCTCACGCAAAGCCTTTAATTCATCGATAAGTTGCGGTGCTTCTAATCCTTTCTTTTCAACTAGAGCAATAATTTCATCCAATTTTTTGTTGGCTGCAGCGCTTTTCATATGTTCAATTTTAAATAATCGGCCAATCTGTTTTGACGATGTTTCGCAAAGGTAAACAGTTTCCTAAATATTTCCTCATTTTAGAAATCAACGATGCATTTTTTACAACTATTTCTGCACATAACGAGTAAAAGAACCCAGAAAACGCGATTGAAACCCTATTTTTGTAAAAAACGAACATGTGATTGAATTAATCATAAAAGGTGTAGTTACCGGATTCATTTTAAGTATAATGGTAGGTCCGGTATTTTTTGTTCTACTCGAAACCAGTATTCGTCGAGGCATACGTGCAGCTATTTCTTTTGATTTTGGAGTGCTTTTAAGTGACGTCATTTACGTATTGGTTGCCTTTGTTTTTTATTCTCAAGTTTCAGCAATCATATCTGGAGAACGCCAAGACCTTTTAAAAATAGTAGGTGGGGTCTTATTTTTGATTTATGGTGTTGTCACCTATGTAAAAAAAACAAAAGAAACACCCATGGACGAGGTCGGCAATGTAATCAATAAATCATCCGACTATGCTATTCTCGCCATTAAAGGTTTTTTTCTGAATTTCGCCAATCCACTCGTAATATTCTATTGGTTTAGTGTGATAACGCTTGGTGCGAAATCAACGGTTGATGGTGACACTGACAATTACGCCATTTTATATTATATAGCTGTTATATTGATAACGTTTTTTTCGTTTGATTTATTGAAGATTTTCGGAGCCAAGAAATTGCGTCCATTAGTAACAGATAAAGTGTTGGTTATTCTCAATCATTTCATTGGGATCGTTTTTGTTGCTTTTGGCGTATTTCTTTTAGCTCAGGGAATAGTAGGATTCTATCAAGCTAATTCGTGACCAATTCACCTTTCATGAGATATCTTTTATGCTTTTTAACGGTTCTGTTGATCAGTCCGCTTTTCGCTCAAGTCGTTCGTAAAGAAAATTTAACGAAAAAACAATCTACTTTCTGGGACGCACAACAAAAACAAGTGCAATCAAGCGGTTCTTTTTATAAAGATGAATTGGACGAAACCAACGATAAGCATGGCGAATGGCTCTATTACGATCGCTTGGGAAATTTAGAAGAAGAACGCAATTATTACCGAGGTAAGTTATTGGGAAAAGTATGCACTTTTTATCCCGGAAAAAAACCAAAAAATGAAGGTTACTTTTACCTTGATATTCAAGACAGTATTTACCGCGAATGGAATGACCTGGGAAATTTACTCGTTGAAGGACTCTACGATATCGGTGACCCAATTGGCGAGTGGAAGTATTTCTACCCTAACGGAAAACCAAAATCCATTGAATCCATTGAAAACGACACGAACAAAATTATTTCGTTCTGGCTCAACGATTCATTAAACACACAGACAATAACAAATGGAACGGGTCTAATGACGACTTTTTTCAATTCCGGTAAACTAAGAGAATCCTATACGTATAAAAATGGCGTGAAAAACGGACCGTTCTCAGAGAAAAACCCTCAAGAAATCACATTGATGCAAGGATTTTTCAAAAGTGGGAAAAAAGATAGTTTATGGTCCTACAATTACACAACTGGAATAAAAGAAAAAGAATGTTCGTATAAAAATGATTCCCTCCATGGGTTATCAACTTCCTACTTCAACAATGGTCAAATGAGTGTTCAAGGAACTTATGACAATGGACTGAAAACAGGTAAATGGACATGGTATTTACCCAATGGGAACCGTGACATGAGTGGTACATTTTTAAATGGTCAACAGCACGGTGATTGGGTATATTGGTACAATACAGGTGAAGTTTCATATACCGCACACTACGACAACGGACTACGAACGGGTCAATGGACTTACCTCTACAAAAATGGAGAGAAGTACAAAGAGGGTTCATATGAAAAAGACCTAAAAACCGGTAAATGGTATACGTGGTATGAAGACGGAACGCTCTTAATGGAAGGTGCATTTCTTAATGGAAAAGAAGACGGTATCTGGAATAATTACTGGGAAAACGGCAGGCTCAAAAATACCACTACGTTCAAAAATGGAGAAATGAACGGGAAATGGATGTCCTACCTTGAAAACGGAAAAACAAAACTAACCGGATTTTACGAGGATAATTTTAAAGTGGGTGAATGGATTTCCTACTTCGAAAATGGAAAGCCAAAAGACATCATGCATTACAAGATTTTCAAAGAGAAATCAAAAATTGATTACGGCATCATGAAAGACCGTGTGCACCGCGAAAGCAAAGAAGATGGTCTCTTCATTTCTTTTTCCAAAAAAGACTATAATCGAACGGAAGAAGGATTATACAAACGCGGAAAGAAAGATGGTCAATGGATCGCGTTTTATCCGGGGGGAAAAATTCCTGCTGTTATTTCTAACTATGCAGACGGTGAACTAAACGGCGTAATGCGTCAGTACGATAGAAGGGGTAAATTGCTTCAAGAAGTGGAATTTAAAGAGGGTGTCAAACACGGCAGATTCATTGTGTATGATAAACGTGGTAAAGTACTCATCCAAAAAACATTCGACACAGGTAGAGAGGTTATGGAAGGAGACAAAGACCGTCAACAATTTAAACCTTAATTAGGTTTATTCAAACAACGCCTGAATATTTGTGGTAAATAATTTTATCGCAATCGCAAGTAAGATAATTCCGAATACTTTCTTTAGAATAGCTATTCCGCCTTCGCCAAGCAATTGTTCTATTTTCTCCGTTAATTTAAGTACTGCGTAGACAATAATCACATTAATTAATATGGCGGCAATCAGATTGATTGTAGCGTACTCAGCCTTTAATGAAACAAGTGTTGTCATTGTTCCTGCTCCGGCTATAATTGGAAACGCCAATGGAACTATACTGGCTGTCTTACCTGTCACCTCATCACGAAACAAACGTACCCCGAGAATCATTTCAAATGCCATAGCGAATAAAATGATTGATCCGGCAACAGCAAAAGACTCTACTGTTACACCGAACAACTTTAAAATACTATCCCCAACCAATAGAAAACCGATCATGATAAAAAATGACACCGAACTTGTTCTCAATTCATGTAACGAACCAGCGGATTCTTTCAACTTGATAATTATTGGTACGGATCCTACAATATCAATTACGGCAAACAAAACAGTCGTAGCCTTGAATAATTCAACCCAACTAAATCCTTCAAAAAATGTCATGTGATTTGATTAAATGTACGTTCAACTATCAACGGAAAATGTTCTTGTTCAATACAGTGAATGGCACTTTTCAATTCGGCCAAGGTCATGTTTTTTGGAATTGGAAATTCAACCTGCTCGAGTATAGCCCCTTTGTCATATTCTTCATTGACCAGATGAATAGTTATCCCTGTAAGCTGCTCATGGTTGGCTAACACCGCTTCATGAACTCGGTCACCGTACATGCCTGGACCGCCATACTTTGGTAATAATGAAGGGTGAAGGTTAATAATACGATCAGCAAAATGCGCAATAAGCTCCTTCGGTATTTGCCTCAAATAACCTGCAAGGACGATCCCGTTTATGTGGTGTTTTTCCATTAAATCGATAAGGGAGTGTCCATCGGTAGCTTCGTCGTTAGTAATCAAAACACAAGGAGCGTTATATTCTTTAACCCTCTGAACGACTGGGGCATTTGGACGATTACATACAATTAATTTGACCTCTACAAAGGGGTGATCCTTAAAATAGGTAATCAAATTAACAGCGTTAGACCCTGCTCCGGATGCAAAGATAGCGAGACGAGTTTTTTGCATGTGCAAAGTTAGAAACAATCATCTGATTTTATAAACTACTGATTATCAATACATTTTGATAATTGTTTTGGGTGTAAACTGCTGATTTTCAAATGGATAAAATATACCCCCATGAATATTCTAGGTAATAATTTTGTTTTTTGACGCATTGTTTTTTTCTTTGCAGCCTGATTAACCCTTAAAAAAAGAAGAAATGTCTGATATCAAATCAAAAGTAATCTCCATTATCGTAGATAAATTGGGTGTTGAAGAGAGTGAAGTAACGAACGAGGCGTCTTTCACAAACGACCTTGGCGCAGACTCTTTAGACACTGTAGAATTGATCATGGAGTTTGAGAAAGAATTCAACATTGCTATTCCAGACGATCAAGCAGAAAACATCCAAACAGTTGGTGATGCAGTTGCTTATATCGAGGAAAACGCAAACTAATTTGTTATAACTCTTATTGTTGAACAAACTCCCTTCTGTGATGGAATTAAAGCGTGTAGTAATAACCGGATTGGGTGCGCTCACTCCGATAGGAAATACCTTAGACCAGTACTGGAATGGGTTGTTGAACGGTGTAAGTGGGGCTGCCCCAATACAACAGTTTGACGCAGCTTTGTTCAAAACACAATTTGCCTGTGAGCTAAAAAACTTCAACGTTGAAGATTTTATCGAGCGAAAAGAGGCAAGAAAATTAGATCCTTTTGCCCAATACGCCATGGTCTCTTCTTCGGAGGCTATGGCGGATTCGGGTCTTATGGAATCGAATCCCAATGTGGACCGCATAGGTGTAATATGGGGATCAGGAATTGGAGGATTAAAGACTTTCCAAGATGAAGCACAGAACTTCTTCGCTGGTGATGGAACTCCTCGTTTCAACCCATTCTTCATTCCTAAAATGATCTCAGATATTGCTGCCGGTCACATTTCAATAAAGTACGGTCTTCGCGGACCAAATTATGCCACGGTTTCGGCATGTGCTTCTTCTTCCCATGCGATCATTGATGCATTTAACCTTATTCGTTTAGGTAAAGCTGATGCCATTGTTACCGGTGGATCTGAAGCGTGTGTCAACGAAATGGGAATGGGTGGTTTTAATGCGTTAAAAGCGCTTTCCACTCGAAATGATTCTCCTGAAACTGCCTCTCGCCCGTTTGATCTTGATCGTGAAGGATTCGTCCTTGGTGAAGGATCTGGCGCATTAATCTTGGAGGAATATGAACACGCCATTAAACGAGGTGCGAAAATCTATGCTGAAGTAATTGGTGGTGGAATGTCTGCGGATGCTTACCACATGACAGCTCCTCATCCAGAAGGTCTCGGCGCACGTAACACCATGCTTTCAGCACTTGATGACGCTGGTATTACTCCCGATCAGGTAGATTATGTGAATGTACACGGAACTTCTACTCCACTTGGAGACATCGCCGAAGTGAAGGCTATTCAGCAGGTGTTTGGGGAATCTGCATATGGCATTAACATTAGTTCAACCAAATCAATGACCGGCCACTTACTTGGTGCCGCTGGTGCAATTGAAGCAATTGCGTGTGTTCTTGCTGTAAAAAACGATATTGTCCCACCTACAATCAACCATTTTACAGACGATCCAGAATTGGATAACCGATTGAATTTTACGTTCAACACAGCACAAAAGCGCGTTGTGAATATTGCGCTTTCCAATACCTTTGGTTTCGGAGGTCACAACACAACCGTGATAGTGAAGAAATTTAAAGGTTAATTGGCACTACGCTTTCCTTTCTTTAATCCATCGCGTACACCGGAGGAATTAGAATTAATTCGCTTCGTACTAAAACGCTTTAATTACCGTCCGAAAAATCTGGATTATTTTCTTCACGCAACCACCCACAAATCGCTTATTTCTACTGCCAAACAACAAGATAACGAACGACTCGAATTTCTTGGTGACGCTGTATTAGATACTGTAGTGGCAGAATACCTCTTTCACCGATTTCCTTCAGAAAATGAGGGTTTTTTAACTAAAATCAAGTCGAAGATCGTCAACCGTAAAACGTTAGCTGAAATCGCACAAAATATGGAAATCAGATCGATTCTGCGTTTCCACACCGGAAGAACAATCAATTTAGCCGGACTTGAAGGAAATGCTTTTGAAGCGATTCTTGGCGCTATCTACCTTGATGGGGGATATCAGGCGGTCCAAACAACAGTTTGCAACCACATCTTTCGAAACTATATCGATCTAAATCGTGTGCTTGAAGAAGAAATTGACTTCAAATCAAAACTTTTTATCTGGTCACAAAAGAAACGCCTTAAACTAGATTTTGTGTTGATCAGTGAAGAACAAATTGGCGATGGAAACAGGAAATACACCATAAATGTTCAAATCAACGATACCATGTACGGTCGTGGAGTTGGGTCATCTAAAAAAATGGCTGAACAAGCGGCATCTAAAGAAACATTGATATTGATGGGAGAAATATAGTCTTTGATTAATCGCGTTGTTTTTCGTAACTTCAGGGAAAAGACAACCTATGAATACAGCTAAGACCGGTGCCCATGGCGAAGATTTATGTGCCAATTACCTCGTTGAAAAAGGATTTGCCATTTTAACCAAAAATTACCGTTTCGGTAAAAATGAAGTTGATATAATCGGTAAACTAAATGACACCATTGTGTTTGTTGAAGTAAAATACAGAGCCGATGATTCCATAATGGCACCCTGGCAAGCCGTTACACGTAAAAAACAACGCCAAATCATTCGTGTCGCCAACCAATACCTCCAAAATGGCGCGATTGAGTTAGAAGCACGGTTTGATGTAGTGTCTATCGTTCAGTCACCTCTCGGACTTCGGATCGATCACATCGAAGATGCCTTTTACCCAATTGCCTGATTATCGGTTAAATTGCTGTATCTTTGCACAATAATTCTGCTCGTGATGAACACAAATAACCAACGCAACCGGAAACCGGCAAGTCCAATGTCCGGTCAAAAAGGAAGAAAAACAAGCACTTCTTCTACAAGTAAGAAGTCAACAAAAACATCAACAAAAACACCAACTTCAACAGCCTCAAAATCGTCAAAACCTTCTTCAGAAGTAAAAGCTAGAGACAAACGAAAGTACATTGACTTCAAGGAGCGCGTTAAGAAAGGAGATCCGCTACCGTCCTTTAACGAGAATGAAATTCGCTTAAATAAGTATTTATCGAATGCTGGAATATGCTCCAGGCGAGAGGCGGATGTACTGATCCAAACTGGTGTTGTAACAGTAAACGGTGAAATCATAACTGAGTTAGGTTATAAAGTAAAGCTTGGTGATGCGGTACAATACGATGGGGAGACCATTAATGCAGAAACAAAGCGTTATGTACTGCTCAATAAACCGAAAGGATTCATTACCACCATGGATGATCCAATGGGCAGAAAAACAGTAATGGGTCTGGTAAGAAAAGCTTGCCGTGAGCGCGTATATCCTGTTGGGCGGCTAGATCGCGATACTACAGGGTTGTTGTTGTTTACCAATGATGGCGATATGGCAAAAAAGTTAACCCACCCGCGCTATCAAGCTAAGAAAATTTACCACGTTGAATTAAATAAATCGGTTGCAAGAGAAGATCTTGAAAAGCTCATTAAAGGTGTTGACTTGGAAGATGGTCGTACCCGTTTTGATGTAGCTGATTTCGTTAAAGACGGATCGGCACGTGAAATTGGCGTAGAATTGCACTCTGGCAAAAACAGAATCGTTCGCCGAATGTTTGAAGCATTGGGGTATGAAGTTATAAAACTTGATCGCGTGCAATTTTCCGGATTAACCAAAAAAGATTTGCCTCGCGGTATGTTCCGCCACTTAACAGAAAGTGAAGTTTCGTTCTTAAAAATGACACGATGAAAATTGTAGTAGCCTTTTTCGCAGCGCTTGTAATCTTAGCATCTTGTACCACGGATTCAAGCAATACATCAGTAAATCCAAATGCGAACTATTTTTACCCATTAGACACTATCCCTAAAGTTTACTTGTTCAGGGATGTTGCAAATGGGCTGGATGAGTTCTTTCAACGTTTATACCTTTTAACCGATTCAGAAGGGAGTCACCTGATTGTAGAAACGTATTCGTCAGATGGACGAATTACCGAGGCGTTAAACTACAACATTGATTCACTTGATATTATGGATCATATGGTTGTCAACAGAAGCGGCGAAAAGACAAAAGCTGAAGTGTTCAAAACGAAACTCATTCCATTTGATGAAAATGAAGAGACATGGTTTGCTACCCGATTCCAGGGATTCCTCGATTCCACATTAATTCTAAAGGAAATCAAACGCAACATAATTGGAACAGAGTTTTCGCACAAGGTGTTGGATAAAAAAGTTCCGACAATTAAAATGAAAGATAAGGTGCAGATGACCAACTTCAATCCATTTACAAAAAAAGAGACTGTACTTGAAGGCGAATCAATTAACTATTTTGCCAAAGGATATGGTTTAATTGAATGGCATACGCCAGATAAAAAAGTCCATTATCGCTTGGAAAAAGTAATGAAGCAAGAAGACTGGATCAAATTAATGTCTAGATAACCCATGAGCTGGCGCTTATTACTGATCGTGATTCTTTCATTGCCTTTGGTTGTAAATGCACAATCCCGGAGAAGGAAGTCCAAAATTTCAAATAGTGAAGGAACGCTATTCTTATCATGGGGCTACCACAGAAGTTGGTATTCAGGAAGTAAACTGCGACTTAACGGACCCGGTTACCAGCTGGAAATGACTGGTTTCAGAGCAACGGATAATCCTTCTTTAAACATTCTTGATTTACCTACAACTCAATTCAACGCTCGAATCGGATATTACTTCAAGAACGGGTACGCCTTATCGCTTGGCTGGGACAAAATGAGTTACGACATGGTAAATGGCCAGGCTATTTTGCTGAATGGAACTGCTGACGGGAGCTCAACCACTGGATTCAATGGTTCTTATTTCAACGAGTCTGTTTTATTGGATTCAGGGGCATTTGTTTATGCTGTGCCATCTATGAATCACATCAACCTAAAACTGTCTCGAACTGGTCGTTCTGTGCGGTTTGGACGCAACGAGTCCTTTGTTATTTCAACAGATCTAGGCGCTTCGTTTGGTGTGTTATTGAACCAGACAGATTATCGTTTGGGTAGTTTTCAGGACTACGGGACATCTTCGCTTTCGGGAATTACGCTTGCTGCTCATGCCGGAATTCGATTTGAGTTTTTTAAACACATCTACTTGGAACCGTCGCTTTCTGGTGGATACATGAACCAGATTCGTAATCGCCTGTTAGAATATGAGCCCAATTCTTATGCAAATCAACAACTCGGTTATTTGCAGTTTGAGACTACATTAGGCATATTGCTATATGTTCGACCTACCAACGATTGCAACAGCTGTCCCCAGTGGTAATTAGTTTTTCTCTCTTCCCCTGAAATCTATTTTATAATAAAAGATTGGTAAGAACCCAAGTTGTTGTTTCTCCGCAAAAGGTTCCGCAGTTGGATCGGCCAAATTCGGAGCAAACGCCAAACTTAACAGGTTCCTTGTGTTAAAGATGTTTACAAGGTCAATTCCTATTTCATGTGTCATGCGATTGGCGTTGTACTTCCAGTTGATTTTCACATCCGCGCGAAAATAATCCTTGAATTGACGCTCATTAAACAAGGAGTCAGCGAAAATAACCTCTTTATACAAATTGGAAGCCTCCGGATCAGCAATTCCGTATCTACGTCCACCCGCAACTGTTACTTTCATACCAAGTGATAGAGACTGTTTTTGATTGAGCATAAACTCCTTTCCCGCAAGTAAATTGGCAATGTATGTACCGTTGTACGACGTATTTCGCAACACCCCATCGCTTCCGTAATATTTAGAATCGTAAAGCGATCCGGAGAATAAGAAGAAAAATGAACGGTCAAAGAACTTCTGAACAGTTAACTCAATACCGTAGTTGTAGCCAGTACCAGTATTTTCTAGCGTATCTGGGAAGAATCGGGCAAAACCACTACCCATATTGATTAAAGAAAACGAAGAGGGATCAGTAGTTACCGGAATATTATACAAGTGTTGGTAATAAATTTCGGTACGCACATTCAAACTTTTTGCAAATGACTTTTCGTAGCCCATTGCCGTATGAAGGCTTCGCGAGAAATCCATGTTTTTATTGTGGTACACTTTATTTCCATCCTCGTCAAGTTTGTGGTACGTATAAGTGTAAAGTGGTTGAGTACTACTGTGCATACCGGCGCCAGCAAAAATCGATTGGTTGTTTTTCATCCGGTATTTCCAACCTACACGAGGTTCAACGATACTCTTACTATTACTTAGCGTAAAGTACTGTGCGTGCAATCCGGCAGTGAAGTCCATGTTGTCGGTTACGCGGTACTTCCATTGGATAAATGGCTGGAAGAGCGCAGAGGTCCCTCTGTAATCCCAGCGAATTTGAAAGGCGCTGTCAGTTACCAATAATTTTGCTGAATCCAATTGGTTCACATAGAAAACATCCATGTTGAATCCTACTTTAATCAAATGCTGCTTGTTAAACTTATGATTGACGCTCACAAAAGCAGTTCCTTTGGTGGTAGCGAAAGTATAGCCCATTATTGGGGATAAGTAATCAAAAAGAATGGAATCACCCGCCTCATTTAACCTTCGGCCGTAAATGTAATTGTGATTGGCATGTTGTTCCTCGTAGGACAAGGCTACCGTACTCGTTAAGAATGTCTTTTCCGACAGTGTTTTTTTGTAATTCAACCCGGTAACACCCATGGATGTTCCAAAGTATTGGTCGCGGTCACCTTCACCGTAGAATTCCTCAGAATATTCGCGTTGCTCCGAAATCATAATTTTGATATCGCTCTTTCCTCCGATACCAAACCAAGAGAGTGAACCACCTTTTTTCAGCATCCAATTCAATTTAAAAGCGGCATCTCCATAAACTGGAATAGCATCTGTTCCGAGCTTAATTCCCAAGCCTTGAAACATACTTAATGTAGAATACCTTCCCATTACTAGGTAACTCGATCGCTTGTTTTTACTTAAAGGTCCTTCAGCTAACAATTCCGTTCCTAAAAGACCTAATTGACCTGTAAACTCATGGCGATTCATGTTGCCATTCCGCAGTTTTAAATCAAAAATCCCAGAAGTACTGTTCCCGTATTCCGCAGGAAAGGCACTCATGAAAAAATCAGAATTTCCGAGAATTTTATTGTTCAATACAGATACTGGACCTCCAGTACTTCCTGAAATAGCAAAATGAGAGGGATTGGGAATGTCTACACCCTCCACTTTCCATACGACACCCAATGGTGAGTTTCCGCGGATAATGATATCATTTCTTGAATCGTCCGCACCTTGTACGCCGGCAAAATTAGAAGCCATTCGGGCAGGATCCATTCGGGAACCAGGGTACCTGTTTGTTTCTTCCACACTGAACTGTTGGGCAGAAACAATAGCCATTTCATTGATTACCTCACCTTTTTTTCGCGCTGTTATTGTTACTTCTTGCTGTTCAATAATCCGTTCTGTTAGCGGAATGTTTACTATACATTCTCGGCCTGAATTAACTTCAATTGTGACACTTTTGAATTCGTATGTCGGAAGTTTTACGGTTAGTTCGTATTTACCTACCGGGACTTTTTCAAACGCAAATTCACCTTCCATTCCTGAAATCATCCTGAATTTTTTAAGGCTGTCTCCAGTTAAAATTTCCACTTTGGCTCCTAGTAAAGGGAAGTTGGTTTCACTGTCGTATAACTTTCCACGGACTGTTTGAGTAGGTTGAGCAAATGCTGAAAAAGAGCTCAAAAATAGCACGGCTACAAGCGCTAATTGTTTCATGTGTGTAGTTTATGGTTTTATTTTTTTACGGCGGTACTCATTCACCGTCCACGCTTTTTTATAAACGCGTTTCAAAACTAGAAAATTCAGCGGATTGAAATGCAAGTTTCGAACGTTTGAATAGATGATGTGGTAATCGGCACTGTACCATAATGGAATGAAAGGTGGGTTTTGGAGCAAGACAACTTCTGCTTGATTGAATGCTTTTAACGCATCTCCTTTACTTGTTGCATGAATGGCGTCTTCATACATTTGATCGAATACTTGGTTCCGATAACGAGACTGATTAACGGTTGAAGGGGCGGTACTATCACTCGGAATCATTTTACTATAAAAGTTCAATAAAAACGTTTCCGGGCTTGGGTAATCCGCTGACCAAGCACTGCGAAACAAGTCTCCATCTCCATTGGATGCCAATTTGTTTTTTGCTTCGAAGGGATGAGAAGTAACAACCACATCTAGGTTCAACGCCTGTTTCAACTGGCGCTGAATTTCCTTTGCAATACGCACATTTAATTCATCTTTATCCACGCGCAACACGAGTTTTCCAAATACACTTCCATCGGTATACCCCGCTTTGGTCATGAGTTCTTTAGCAAGTTTTGGCGAGTAAAAGTATCCTCCGGGTTGAATGTTGTTAAACGCGTAACCTTTAAATACGGACGGGACTGGCGGAACAATCCCCATGTTTCCAAGCCTGTAATACTGATTCGCTAGAATTTCTTTTCCAATGCGCTTGCGGTCAATGGCAAAATTAAACGCTTGTCTAACCAAGGGATTTGCAAACCGCTGATCAAGCATATTAAAGTGGTAATAGTTCGTGGTAAGGTTGGGGTTGCTATTGAGGACTAAAACAGGAGGTCGTGTATTGAAATCGGTAATTCGCGCGTCTATAATTAGAGAAGAAATATCCGAACTTAGCCCACTGACATAGTCAATTTTTTGGTCGTTAAACCAGCGAATGTGTTCCCTCTTGTTGCTGCTGATTAGCACACAGACACTGTCTAGATAAGGTAACTTATGCTGATAACTATCCCTTTCATAGTAATCGGTGTTTTTTATCAAAATGAGTTTTTTAGGATTGAGGTAGTCACTATCGTTTAACAGAAATGGGCCAGTCCCAACAATAACCTCATCTCGTTTTAATGCCTTTTTCGATACAATGGCTGCACTTACATTTCCAAGTTTCGTAAGAAAAAAATCATCCCGATCAATCAACTTGACAATAACGGTATCACCGGAAATGCTTAATCCACTAACCTTTTTAGCGGATCCTTTAAAATAGCTATTGGCTCCTTGTACTTTATTTTTGAAGAGTAAACTATACGCATACGATTGTGCAGTGCTGGGGTGTTGATGGCATGCGCGCTCGAAAGAGAAAACAAC
>JBILNH010000173.1:0-5150 GCA_044375095.1 Crocinitomicaceae bacterium | reverse complement strand
GTGATATTCAGCTTTAATGGATTGAAATAATTGCGATGCCCATTGCTTGTTTTCAGCAGTCTTTGCTAATTCTTCATAAATCGGCAGCACATATTTTCGTCTTCCAATTCTCGAAAGAAAACGAGCGATTGATGGCTTGGCAGTTTCGTAGTTTGCTTGGATAGTTCGAATAAACCATTCATATTGAACTTCGGCATTCCCCCAGTTTGAAAAGTTAAGGTACTGGTCAATTTCTGCGAGTTGTTCGGTATTTACTGTCGAAGGCAACGAACGAATGAACGTCTGCCATTCTTGCGTAATGTGATCTGTTCGTTTCAATTGAAGTATTTCCTTTTTTCTGCGCTTACGCCCTTTGATCTTCTTCCAGGTTACCTTTTTGGCAAAGATTTTTTCACCTCTCGAAAATCGCTTGGCGAGTTGTTTCATGTTTTCAAGACGGGGAGAGTAAATTTTCAGGCAATTTGAAGGAAGCCCTTTTCCATAAATCCATTCTTTAGTATTAAACGTTAAGTTGTGTAAGTCAAATAAATGACCGTTCAAGTAATCTTCAAACTGGGAAGTTGTAATGGTTTTAAAGGCATGGTTCGTGAAGTATGCACTAAGAAAGACATCAAATTTCTCTCTTCCAACTTTTTCTTCAAGTGTTTTAAGGAAAAACGCACCTTTCACATATGCGATATCCGTCATCCCGTCATCCGGGTTCCGTCCCCTTAATTCTAACTTCAACTGAGCATCTTGTGGGTACTTACTGTTGGCAATCGTTTTTAACTCATCCTGCAATTCTGCAAATTCAATCAAAGCCAAAATATCCGCCACATCTTTACCGAATAACTCTTCCATTATACGATTCTCAAAATAAACCGTAAATCCTTCATTCAACCAGAAATCTTCCCAAGAAGCATTCGTTACCAAATTACCTGACCACGAATGCGCCAACTCGTGAGCAACTACAGAAACCAAGCTGCGGTCTCCAGCAATGACTGTCGGACTGAGAAAGGTTAATCTTGGGTTTTCCATCCCTCCAAAAGGAAAAGAATAGGGGAGCACCAATACATCATACTGATCCCATTTATAAGGTCCGTACAATCCTTCAGCTGCCCTCATCATACGAGGCAAATCCACTAATTCGTTCGCCGCTTTTCCAAGGACTTTTGGTTCTGCATAAACACCACAATTATTGCCAAGAGAACGGTATTCGATATTCCCAGAAGCAAGTGCAATCAAGTAACATGGAATAGGTTGCTTCATTTCAAAATGGTACTTGCCATCAACCGCTTTTTTAGTTGGATTTGACGCGCTCATGATTGCCATCATTTCTTCTGGGACATGAACATCAGCTGAATAGGTTAAGCGATTCGTTGGAGAATCTTGAATGGGAATCCACGTACGTGTCAAAATGGCCTGACCCTGGGTGTACATAAACGGCAGGTCTTTTCCTTCCGTCAGGTTTGGGGCCAACCAATCAATAGCTTCAGTCTTTTCAGTCGTTTCGTAGTATATATTAATGTACTTTGTTCCAGGTTTAATGCTTATTAATAGCGGTTGACCTAAAATGGAATCTTTATCCCATTTACCGATCATGTAACTGGTTTCTTTTTCGTTTCCACGTCCAAGTGTAACCTTCTGAATTTCTAGATGCTTGATATCAAAAATGGCTGTATCGGTTCCACGATTGACAATTTCATGCCGGGCAACCCCATAAATCGTTTTATTCTCAAAATTCACATCCAAATCAAGGTGAACGTGCTTCGTATATACTTCATGAATATTGGCGTAACTGTGATTGTCGAATGTGGAATCAGCCAATTGTTCTGTCGGACTTACTTTTTTCGCATCAGGCAATACATTACACGATACACCGAGTATCCCAATAGAAAAGAAATAAAGTAAGACTCTAATGAAAGTCGACATTTTAAACAGTTTACGTGTAAAGTTACGCTTTATTTGCAGCTTCGTTTTCGACTAAATCCCTTTTATTGTGTGTAAGGTATCGTATGACCTCGGCAGCACCCATTAATCCAAATAATGCAGGCATGTAACTGATTGTCCCGTAAAAGGACCGCTTGAAATTCAGTCCGTTAGTCATCTTTAGCGAGGATTTCTGTTGCAATTCCGATGAAAAAACCGCTCGTATTTTTCGGTAGTCTAATCCGACCCGTCGCAACCGTTTTTTCATGTGACTAGCCAGTTTACAATTGTACGTTTTATCCAAAAAAGTCACCTCAACCCGACTAGGATCTATTTTTCCACCCGCTCCTAAATGCGTGATGATTTTGATTTTTTTTCGTCTACAGGCAATCAACCATTCCAATTTAGGTGTGACAGAATCGATGCAATCCATCACATAATCAGGTTGGTAAGTATCAAGGAGCTCCCAAACGCGCGCCGGAAGAACGAATTCTTCTATCACATTAATAGTTACGGTTGGATTGATATCCTTCAACCGTTCTGCCAACACAACAGCTTTATTTTTTCCAATCGTTGAAGTAAGCGCTGTGAGCTGCCTGTTTTTATTGGTTGGATCAAATACATCTCCGTCGATAATTGTCAGTTTTCCTACTCCAGATCGAGCAATGAACTCTGCTGCATACGATCCAATTCCGCCCAGTCCAACAACCATAACATGCGCATGTTTGAGCCGATTCATTTGCTCTTGATTAAGCAGTAATTCAGTACGTTCTAGCCAATTTTCCATTTTGGAAATACACGTTTAATGTTTGTTTCAATCTGTTTTTCCAGTTGATTTACAGGTAGATGGATGAGTTGAGCAACGTGGTCATAAATAACTTCAATGGTGATGCTCGATTCATCGGTTTCCAAAAATAACCGTTCCAACGGAATTTCATGGAGAATACCTTGAAGTTTTTCATTGGTTAAGACACGATGACCAACACTGATATAGAGACCATTTTCAAGCAATTTATTGAGGTAGGCTGTTTTCTCAAATCCATGCACAATCCAAGGCTGAGCAGGTTTAAGTATTCGTTTTAACTGAATCAACTCTTCGAACGCACGCACGCAGTGGATGATTACGGGTAGCTTACACTCCTCGGATAATGCAATTTGTTGAGAAAAACGATCGGTTTGTACTGTTAAACTGGGACCCTTGATCCGATCCAATCCAATTTCACCAATCGCCATGCAAAAGTCATCTTTTACGTGAGCGAAAATGTCAATTTGGTCAATTTGGACTTCATTCAACTCCCAAGGATGGACACCAATAGAAAATGGTTGACGAACATCAAACTTCGTTGAATTCGCAAAAATCGAATTCTTTCCGGCCTTTATATTATGGGTATGGATGTCGTATTTCATCAGCGAATGAAAAAGGACAATATTTAAAATAAATTTCTATTTTCACAACCTAAACTTTATATTACATGGCGAATAATAATGATTTAATCGAACGAATTGAAGCTCAGGGTCAGATTTTTGGTCATCCGAAAGGCTTGTATCTTTTGTTTTTTACTGAAATGTGGGAGCGCTTCAGTTATTACGGAATGCGCGGGTTGTTAACCCTTTATATGATCAAACTATGGTCACAAAATGGTCTTGGAATAGCTGAAGATAAAGCGTCTTTGATTTACGGTTTCTTTACTGGATTTGTTTATTTCACCCCGATTATTGGAGGATGGATCGCAGACCGTTACATTGGTCAGCGTAAGGCAATTACAATAGGTGGGATTACCATGTTCCTTGGTCAAATGGTGTTATTCGCAATGCCGTCTCACCTTGGATTGGGAATTGGATTGGTATTGTTGATTCTAGGAAATGGGATGTTCAAACCTAATATTTCCACAATGGTTGGTCAAATGTACCGCGAAGGTGATGACCGTCGGGATTCTGCATTCTCAATTTTTTACATGGGGATCAATTTAGGCGCTTTCTTGGCACCACTAATTGCAGGTACGCTTGCTGAGGAATGGTTCGCTGTGAAAGATGCAACTGGCGCAATAGTGTCATACGGATTTAAATACGGTTTTTTGGCTGCTGCTATCGGAATGGCACTTGGTCAGGTAGTTTTTAACTTATTGGCAAGTAAATATTTATTGGAAATCGGAACTGCTCCTGCAAAGTCTGAAACTGTTGAAGTTTCTGAGATGGCAGATGACGTAAAGCATTTATCAACGGATAAAAAAGGACTTTCTCGCGAGGAAAAACAGCGCATTACGGTTATTTTCATTCTCACTTTCTTTGTTATTTTCTTCTGGGCAGGCTTCGAACAAGCCGGTTCTTCAATGACCATTTATACAGATAAATACATCAATCGCAACTTCTTCGGTTGGGAAATCCCTACGACATATTTCCAGTCAGTCAATCCATTGTTTATTGTTGCGTTAGGTCCACTCTTTGCTTGGTTCTGGACTTCGAAATATGGAAAACGATTATCCACACCGGTAAAAATGTCTCTAGGAATGATTCTTTTAGGTATTGGCTTCTTATTTATGTTGATGGCTACATACGGAGTTCAGACAAATGTTGTTGGAGGAAAAGAAGAGGTATTGAAAAAAGCGGCGCTTATTTGGTTGGTTATGACGTATTTCTTTCATACAGTTGGAGAATTATGTTTGTCTCCAGTGGGCTTATCAGTTGTAACCAAATTAGCTCCGGTTAAACTCGCATCAATGCTTATGGGTGTTTGGATGTTGTCATCATTCGCTGCAAATATCATTGGTGGATTCGTTGCTGCTTATGTAGAAAAGTTAGGTGCTGCAACGATTTTCGTTTCGATCGCTGTATTCGTGATTGCATTAGGAATACTTATGTTGTTATTGTCACGTCAATTGTCAAAAATGATGCACGGCGTAAAATAACTCGAATAAATACTATTTTTGAAACAGTCCTTCGGGGCTGTTTTTTTTTGATTGAATAAACGATTACTATGGCAAAGCAAAAACACCCTAAAGCACTTCCATACTTGTTCTTCTCTGAAATGTGGGAACGATTTGGGTATTACTTGATGATTGGAATCTTCACTCTCTACCTCAAAGATGCAGTTGATGGATTTGGTATGACGGAGGCGCAGGCGTCAGACCTTTATGGTACGTTTATCGCATTTGTCTTCTTAACGCCATTCATTGGAGGATTGCTTGCTGACCGCGTACTAGGATATCGAAATTCAATTACGATCGGTGGAATTTTGATGGGAA
>JBILNH010000172.1:0-5183 GCA_044375095.1 Crocinitomicaceae bacterium | reverse complement strand
GTTATTCGTGAAAATGAAATCACCAGGTATACAATCTTCAGGTTTATTCGATGTCACAATCGGTTGAATCGGTGTTGGGAAATAGATCAATACACATGAATCCGTCTCCGGTGAGCCACACGCTTCTGAAAGTGTTACACAGTATTGCGTATTCGTTAGAACTGGATCAACCAAAATACTCGTTCCAGTTCCGATAATAGTTCCATTTTCTCTCCAAGTAAACGTGTATGCACTTGATCCACCTGAGCCCGACACAGTTAAGGTAATATCATCTTCAGAACAAATTTGTGTATCTGGTGTTAAAGAAGTTATAGACAATGCTGCAGGTTCTCCAATCGTCTCCGTAGCAGTTGTCACACATCCATTCGCGTCGGTAATTGTTACCGTATGGGTACCCGCATATAAATCGTTTGCTACGTTTGACGTTGATGTTGAATTGTCCCAACTGTACGTGTAAACAGGTGTGCCTTGTGTAACTGTTACTTCAACGATACCATCATTCCCTGAATTACATGTCGCATCAACAGCGTTTGAAATTGTAGCAATCATGCCCGGAATTTCACTTACCGTGACATTGACAGTTCCAAAACATCCAATATCCGAAGTAACCAAACAAGAATAGTTACCTGCACTTAAATTAACTGCTGTTTGGGTAGTTTGGTTCAATGGGTCGTTCCACTGATAAGTTACGTTACCTAGAACAGGGACCATATTGGCAGTAGCAGTTCCATCGCTCCCTCCAGGACAACTTACCAAGGTTGTTGTTCCATTAAAGGCAGCGGGCGTATCACCAACAGTCACATTGGCACTGGATTGGCACCCATTTGCGTCAGTCATCGTAACTGAATAAGTAGTACCACCATTGACGTTAGTAACGGTTTGGGTTGTTGCACCTAATGCCGGCCAGTTAAACGAAAATGGTGCAGTTCCAGTTACTGGATTTGCTGTGACCGTGCCAATACCTGAACTACAAATATCTGGTGTGGATGTAGCGGTAACAGAAGAACTCGTACGTGTGATCCAGCTAGTATCGGAAACAGAACCAATACTTGTTCCACAAGCACTTCCTGATAGAAAGTATCCAGTAGTTCCTGGTGGGACTGTGGTCACATTCAATACTCCATTATTGTATGGAAAACTTTGACCTAAAGTATTTGCCCATTGGGAAATTCCTGTTGGACTCGTAATCATTATGTAAGGAATAGTCGTAATTGTATAATTATTGGTATTGGCTGGCGTAGTTGGAGTAAATCGACGTGCATCCTGTAAAGCAGTCCATTGCGTATTGTTTCTTCCTGGGGTAATGTGTGCTGCCAAAGCATTGTTTTTTTCAGTCCCTTGAATAGCTAATCCACCATTCCATGTCGAAATTGGTTTATTTCCAATATGGTATTCCACATTATTCGATGTTTCGTAAAGTAGCAATCCCATGTAGTTACATTGTCCGGTACTAAACATGGCCACGTTCTCATAAAGAACCACAAAAATTCGATTTGGAGCAGTTCCGATCATTTGGTATTTCACAGTTCCTCCGGCTGCAGGGTTAATATCCTGATAAGTTAACATTGCTGTATTGTAAGCAGCAGGTAAAGCTGTTGTTGGCAGTGGAGGAATTCCGGTTAGTGCCCATGGACAATATCCTCCGGCGTTCCCAAGATTGAATGATACCAATCCGTTTGAACCGATGACACATTGAGTGTAGTTTACCCCATAAAAATTAAAGGTGAATCCCATGTTAATTACACCAGACCATTGATCATCTGATAAGTTTAATGTAGTGGGTGCATTCAAATTTATTCCACCTCCACCAATTCCGGATGATCCAGTACAATTTGTAATTTGTACTGTCGTGCCAGTACATACGGTTACGTCTTGTCCGAGGCATATGCTAACCTGTCCGTTGACCTTTTCAACGTAAGATAGAGACTGAATAAAAACAATAAGTAATGTTGGTAGTAAGTGTTTTAAATTCATAAGGTTTTTTTATTAGGTTCTCAAACAAGAACTGAATGCGAAATTAATTTTCAGACGAACGAAAATAAGTAAAGTTGCTTGAATAAAAAAAAAAGTAAAAAAGGATGAATCTCTTGAATGAAATCTTCTTGCTCTGGAGAATCTATTGTTTGTTTCATCTTTTCGAAAAATTGTTGAAATGTTAACTAAATAAGTACATTTGCTTCGTCATTTTAAAACAAAAGCGAATGTCGAGTAAGTACCAAGCAGAAATTGATGCTTTTATGGATCGTGTTAAAGCGGCACAAGGGCATGAAAAAGAATTCATTCAAGCTGTTCAAGAGGTAGCAGAAACAGTTATTCCTGTTATTGAAGAAACACCAAAATACAAAGCAGCGAAAATTTTAGATCGAATTGTTGAACCGGAACGAACAATCATTTTCCGAGTTCCATGGCTAGATGACAAAGGAGAAGTACAAGTAAACCGTGGTTACCGTGTGGAGTTCAACTCAGCAATTGGTCCATACAAAGGTGGTCTTCGTTTTCACCCGTCTGTGAACCTTTCTATTTTGAAGTTTTTAGGTTTCGAACAAATTTTTAAAAATTCATTGACTACTCTTCCCATGGGTGGAGGTAAAGGAGGTTCTGATTTTGATCCAAAAGGAAAGTCAGATAATGAGGTAATGAAGTTTTGTCAATCCTTTATGACAGAATTATGCCGTCATATTGGCGCTGATACCGATGTTCCAGCTGGAGATATTGGTGTAGGTGGTCGAGAAATTGGCTACATGTTCGGTCAATATAAGCGAATTCGTAACGAGTTCACCGGTGTATTGACTGGAAAAGCTAGAAATTGGGGAGGTTCATTGATTCGCCCAGAAGCAACTGGTTACGGTACCGTTTATTTCACTAAAGAAATGTTAGCAACTAAAGGAGATTCTTTCCAAGGTAAAGTTGTTGCTGTTTCAGGATCAGGAAACGTTGCGCAATATGCATGTGAAAAAGCAACTCAACTTGGTGGTAAGATAGTTACATTATCAGATTCAGAAGGATACATATACGACGAAGCGGGAATCGATTCAGATAAACTTGCTTTCGTTATGGAACTTAAAAATGTGAAAAGAGGTCGTATCTCTGAATACACGTCAAAATATCCATCCGCAAAATTTATCGCTGGAAAACGTCCATGGGAAGTAAAGGTTGATATTGCGCTTCCGTGTGCGACTCAAAACGAATTAAATGGAGAGGAAGCAGAACAGTTGGTTGCAAACGGTGTAATCTGTGTGGCTGAAGGAGCAAATATGCCATCAACACCTGAAGCAATTGCTGCTTTCCAAAAATCGAAAGTATTGTTCGCTCCAGGTAAAGCATCAAATGCAGGAGGTGTAGCAACTTCTGGTCTTGAAATGTCCCAAAATTCCCTTCGACTTTCATGGTCAGCTGAAGAAGTTGATTCACGTCTACACGGAATTATGGTTTCCATTCATGAAGCATGCGTTAAATACGGTAAAAATGAAGATGGTTATATTGACTATGTAAAAGGAGCCAATGTAGCAGGATTTGTTAAAGTGGCTGATTCTATGATTGATCAAGGATTGGTATAATAGAACCAAAAAAGCATATACTTAAAAGGTCGGGTTTTCCGACCTTTTTTGTTGATATATACTTAAGCTACTTGAACCCATATCTTCAACTTTACCTAATTTTGTCCCAAATTCCAGCATGATGAGTGATTTAACACAGCGAACAATAGATTTCAATAGAGATGGTTTTGAGGATAATGAACTTCTACAGATATACGAAACACTAGTAAAACCTCGAATGATTGAGGAGAAAATGCTCATTCTTCTCCGACAAGGTAAAATCACCAAATGGTTTTCAGGATGGGGACAAGAAGGCATTTCTGTTGGTTGTGCCTATGCGATGAATGCAGATGAGTACATTCTACCTATGCATAGAAACTTGGGAGTGTTTACAACTCGCGGCATTCCTCTTCAACGATTATTTGCTCAATTTCAAGGCAAATTATCGGGATTCACAAAAGGTCGAGATCGCTCCTTTCATTTTGGATCCCAAGAACATAAAATTGTTGGAATGATTTCTCATCTCGGTCCTCAATTAGGAATTGCAGATGGAATTGCACTTACAGCAAAGTTGAAAAACGAGTCGAAATCTACGATTGTCTTCACCGGAGATGGCGGTGCCTCTGAAGGTGATTTTCACGAAGCAGTTAATGTGGCAGCTGTTTGGGATTTACCGGTCATTATTGCAGTAGAAAATAATTGTTGGGGACTATCAACTCCCTCAATTGAACAATTTAGATGCAAACAGTTCATTGATAAAGGAATTGGATATGGTATTGAAGCAGTTCAGGTGGATGGTAACAACATTTTAGATGTGATAAGGACTGTAAGAGAGATTAACGAAGATATTCGCAGAAATCCAAGACCCTTTTTACTTGAGCTTATGACCTTTAGAATGCGAGGGCATGAAGAGGCTTCTGGAACCAAATATTATCCGGATGGAATTCAAGACGAGTGGAGTAAAAAAGATCCGGTAACAAATTATGAGCTTTTCTTGAAAGAAATTGGGGTGTTAACTGATTCAGAAGAAGGTACCATTCGGGAAAAGATCAAAAAGGAAATTCAAGACAGTTTCGATGCTGCTCAGGCAGAACCATTAATTACGCCATCTTTGGATAGTGAGTATTCAGATTTGTACGCTCCGTTTAGTCAACAAGTTGTGCATCCAAAAGGTGAACTGACAGAAAAACGATTCATCGATGCAATACAGGATGCATTGAAGCAATCCATGGAAAAGTATCCAGAATTGGTCATAATGGGTCAAGATATTGCAGAATATGGAGGTGCATTTAAAGTGACTGAAGGATTTGTAGACCAATTTGGTAAAGGTCGTGTACGAAATACACCAATTTGTGAATCCGCTATCGTGGGTGCCGGATTAGGTTTGTCAATTGCAGGAATGAAGGCAATTGTTGAAATGCAATTCGCTGATTTTGTTACGTGTGGGTTTAATCAGATTGTGAATAATCTGGCGAAAATTCATTGGAGATGGGGACAAAATGCCGATGTCGTTGTTCGTATGCCAACAGGTGCAGGTACAGCAGCTGGACCTTTTCATTCGCAAAGTAATGAAGCATGGTTTGTCCATACTCCCGGATTGAAAGTTGTATTTCCTTCCACTCCATACGATGCGAAAGGATTGTTGAA
>JBILNH010000171.1:0-5238 GCA_044375095.1 Crocinitomicaceae bacterium | reverse complement strand
TTACCGCCTTTAAATCGTTCTGTGGTGGGTTGCTTGCTCCTGAAAGTGATGATAATCCTTGGAATTACAAATTTACGTGGAACCCGAGAAATGTAGTTCTAGCCGGACAAGGTGGAGCCTCTTGCTTTATCGATCACAACGAATATAAGTATATTCCATATCACCGACTGTTTAGTCGACTTATTCAAGTAAACGTTGATGGTTTCGGTGATTTCGAAGGGTATGCTAATCGCGATTCATTGGCTTACCGAAAAACGTATGGGATTGAATCCGTACCAACAATCTTCAGAGGCACATTAAGGAGACCTGATTTTTCAACGGCTTGGAATGTATTCATCGAATTGGGCATGACAGATGATTCCTACAAGATGGAACGTACCGAAGAGTTATCACCACGAAACTTCATCAACGCATTTTTACCGTATGTACCGAACATGCCCGTAGAAGAAAAATTTAAACTTTTTTTAGGTGAATCACGTTTGCACCTATTCGAACGGTTTGAATGGCTCGGATTGTTTGATGCAGATAAGGTGTTTGGACTTCCAGATGCGAGTCCTGCTCAACTCTTGCAGCAGCTTCTTGTAACTAAATGGGTATTAAATCCAACAGATAAAGATATGCTGGTGATGGTGCATGAATTCGAGTACATCAAAAATGGAAAAACGCATCAAATCCTGTCTTCCATGGTTAACATCGGCGAAGACCAGACATATACCGCCATGTCGAATACCGTTGGTTTACCGGTAGGAATTGCAGCTAAACTTATTTTACTTGGTAAGATCGACATGCGTGGCGTTACACTACCCATTCAACCGGAAGTGTACACTCCTATTTTAGAAGAACTTTCAGAATTAGGGATCAAATTCACCGAAAAAGAGCAACTTCTCTCTTAAAGAGGCAAAATTTAAGTACTAACTTTGTTTTCTCAAAAAAACTCCATGTCAAAAGCAGATTACACAATTACCGCAGCACTTCCATATGCCAATGGACCGCTTCATCTTGGACATGTAGCAGGTGTTTATTTGCCAGCGGATGTATTTGTTCGTTTCCTGCGCATGAATCACCATGATGTTGTTTTTATTTGCGGATCGGATGAGCACGGAGCAGCCATCACATTACGCGCCAAGAAAGAAGGAATCACACCGCAAGAAATTGTGGACAAGTACAACGGTATTATTTCAAACGCATTTGACGATTTCGGAATTTCATTTGATATTTTTCACCGCACATCTGCACCCATTCACCACGAAACTTCTCAGGCTTTTTTCAAGCGTCTTCATGAAAAAGGCAAGTTCACCCAAGAAACCAGCGAACAATATTACGACGAAGAATACCAGCAGTTTTTAGCCGATCGCTACATCACCGGTGAATGTCCAAAATGCCAGAATCCGAGCGCTTATGGCGATCAATGTGAAAAATGCGGATCCGATTTAAGTCCGACGGAACTGAAAAATCCAAAATCAACCTTAAGCGGTAAAACGCCTGTGTTGAAACAAACCTCCCATTGGTACTTACCAATGCAGCTTCATGAAGATTGGTTGCGCACGTGGATCAAAGAAGGAAAATTGGATGGCGTTCAGCAACACGATCCAAAAGCATGGAAAAATCAAGTGATTGGCCAATGCATGTCTTGGATTGACGGAGGATTGCACCCGAGAGCCATGACGCGCGACTTGAATTGGGGTGTGAAAGTTCCACTGCCTGATTCCGAAGGAAAAGTTCTTTACGTTTGGCTCGATGCGCCTATCGGTTACATTTCAGCCACCAAACAATGGGCGTTGGATCACGGCAGGCAATGGGAAGACTATTGGACCGGCGATCGAAAACTGGTTCACTTTATTGGAAAGGATAATATTGTTTTCCATGCGGTGATTTTCCCTATCCTTTTAAAAGACCATGGTGACCTGATTCTTCCGGATAACGTTCCGGCGTATGAGTTCCTTAATCTGGAAGGCGATAAATTCTCCACTTCGCGCAATTGGGCGGTTTGGCTGCATGAATACATCGAGGCCTATCCGCAAAAGATTGATGAATTAAAATACGTGTTAACAGCCATTGCACCTGAAACGAAAGATGCTGAATTTACTTGGAAAGAATACCAAACACGCGTCAATAGTGAATTGGCCGATATCCTTGGAAACTTTGTAAACAGAGCGCTTGTCCTGACGCAAAAATACTACGACGGAAAAGTTCCCGCGTGCGGCCATTTAACAAGCGAAGACGAACAAGTCGTTGCCGAAATGAAAGTAATTCCTGCGCGGATTGCTCAATTCGTTTACAATTACAAATTACGCGATGCACAGGCAGAAGCCATGAATTTGGCGCGTTTAGGGAACAAATACCTCGCGGATCAGGAACCATGGAAAGTTGTCAAGACCGATCCCGAACGTGTGGAAACCATCATGCACATTGCCCTTCAAATCACGGCGAATTTGAGCATTGTACTTCAGCCTTTCTTGCCCGCAACTGCATCAAAACTTTCGGAATTCCTCGGATTTGAAACAACGAATTGGGAAGATGCAGGTCGAGCAGACTTGCTCACAGCCGGACACGTTACCCACACACCGGAAATTCTTTTCCAAAAAATAGAAGACAGTTTGGTTGAAAACGAAGTACAAAAGTTATTAAACACCAAACAAAGCAATCATACATTTGAACCACAGAAAATGGAAATTACGTTTGATGATTTTACGAAAATGGATATCCGTCTAGGTACCATTCTTACAGCTGAAAAAGTAGAAAAAGCAGATAAGTTGCTGAAACTAACCGTCGATACGGGAATTGACCAGCGCACCATTGTCTCCGGAATTGCGGAACATTACCAACCGGAAGAAGTGGTCGGAAAAACCGTACAAGTATTATTGAATTTGGCGCCACGTAAAATCCGCGGAATTGAAAGTCAAGGTATGATTTTGATGGCCGAAGATGCTGAAGGAAAATTGAGCTTTATGGTACCGGAAAAAGAATTCGGTGCAGGCGGCGGCGTGAGGTAGAAAGAGATTTGAGATTTGAGAGCTGAGATTTAAAACATCCTTTTTCCTATACCTCAACTGCTATTTCTGAATGTTGCTTGAGTAGTTCCTCGACAAAAGCTTGCTTCTCTTTTGGTGAAATTATTATAGATTTCGATTCCCCATAAAATACTTCAATTCTATCTGAAAACGAAGACGCTGGAGCACTTAAAATGCTGTCTGATTTTTTGATTGACTTTATTGCTGCTATCGGGATGTTTTTATTCACGATAAATCCGGAATGTACCTTCAAATTTCCTTGAGTGATGGTATAATTCGTATCGTACAAAAAATACATGATGAAAACAAAAGAGATGAGCATAATTGCAAATACCACCCAATCTTTTTCTTTGATACCAACTGCAATTGCAGGAATTGATGTGACAACGAACAAAATTGGTAAGGTAGTATCTACTTTAGACGGAAATACTTTTTTCATACTTCAAAGGCACTTTTTACTGCGTTGCTCAGCGAAATTCTTCACAACTTACCTTTTCCTCCTGTCCTCCAACCACTTCGGAACCCTTTTTTCTGCCGGTCGCTCGCCAACGAGTTTTTCGGCTAAATCGGGACGTTTTGCTTTTGTCAAGCGGTTGCGGATCCAGTCTTGGTTTTCGCGCTTGTACCAGAAGAAGTACTTGTTCTGTGCCTGTTTTTCTTCTTTGGTTTTGACCGTTTTGATCGGCTTTAAAGTATATGGATGAACGCCGGTGTAATAAATGACTTCGGCGACTGTCATTGGTGTCGGCATGAAATCTTGTACTTGCTCCAACTTAAAGCCCATGTCTTTTGTCTCCGCAGCTAAATCAGCCATATCGGCCTCTTCACAACCCGGATGGGACGAGATGAAATAGGGAATCAATTGCTGTTGCAGGTTGTGTTTCGCAGAAATGCGGTCGTATTTTTCTTTGAACTTGTGGAAGTAACTGAACGACGGTTTACGCATGACACGCAAGGTCGCATCACTCGTGTGCTCAGGAGCGACTTTCAATCGACCACTGACATGTCGCGTAATGACCTGTTCAATGTATTCGTCGTGGTTACCGTCCTGGTTGTTTTTATTGAAATCATCCACCAATAAATCGTAGCGAATACCAGATCCAACGAATGCTTTTTTAACCTTTGGATTGGCATCGACTTTACGGTAAAGTTCTGTCATTGGTTTGTGCGAAGTATCTAGGTTGCTACAAATGACCGGATGAATACAACTCGGCGAAGAACAACGCAAACAAATCGATTCATCCTTCCCCTTCATTTTGTACATGTTGGCAGATGGTCCGCCCAAATCGGAAATATACCCTTTGAATTCAGGGTGATTGACAACCTCCTCTACTTCATTTAAAATCGACTTTTCACTGCGCGAAGCAATGAATTTTCCTTGGTGTGCCGAAATCGTGCAAAAACTGCAACCACCAAAACATCCGCGGTGCATGTTGATGGAGAATTTAATCATCTCGTAAGCCGGAATAGTTCCGCGCTTTTTGTATTTGGGATGTGGCAAACGGGTATAGGGCAAATCAAACGAACGGTCAATTTCGTTTTCCGTCATCGTTTTGTACGGTGGATTGATCACCAACATCTGTTCACCCACCTGTTGAATAATACGATCAGCTTGCCACTTATTGGATTCTACCTCTACATGTTTAAAATTAGCGGCGTACTTCAGTTTATCGGAAAGGCATTCTTCGTGACTTGCAAGTGTAATTGTTTCCCATTGCTTATTTTTCGGCAACGGTTCTTCTGCTGGCTGTAAAAATGCAACTTGCTTCAACGTGCGCAGATTGGAAAAAGGAACACCTTTTTTTAATAACTGTAAAATCTCTCTCAGGGGTTGATCACCCATTCCGTAAACCAACAAATCAGCTTTGGAATCAACTAAAATGGATGGACGAAGTTTGTCCTGCCAATAATCGTAATGTGTCACCCGACGCAAAGAAGCTTCGATGCCTCCGATTAAAACCGGAATATCAGGATAAAGTTCCTTTAAAATGTTGGAGTACACGACGGTCGGATAATCCGGTCGAAATCCTGCCGCACCCCCTGGCGTATATGCATCTGTTGAACGTAACCGTTTGTTGGCAGTGTAGTGATTGACCATCGAATCCATACATCCGGCAGTTACGCCAAAAAAGTACTTTGGCTTCCCTAATTTTTTGAAATCCCGCAGATCGTCTCGCCAGTTAGGCTGGGCTATTATTCCAATTTTGAATCCCTCATCCTCAATAAT
>JBILNH010000002.1:0-59107 GCA_044375095.1 Crocinitomicaceae bacterium | reverse complement strand
TTCAAACGGTACTAATCACACCTCGATTTAAGCTCAAAGTCCGTACATTTGACCAAATTTTCAAGTCTATGCAATCGATTCATTCATACAATTTTCAAGGTAAGCGCGCATTAATTCGTGTCGATTTTAATGTACCGCTGGATAAAGAAACCATGCAGGTAACCGACGATACACGTATACGTGCAGCTGCAAAAACCATTCAGCATGTGTTGACAAGTGGTGGAAGTGTTGTGCTTCTATCGCACCTTGGAAGACCAAAAGATGGTCCGGAGGATAAATATTCCTTGAAACACATTGTTCCAGCTATTGAAAAAGTCGTTGGAATGCAAGTTGATTTTGTGGATGATTGTATCGGGGGAAAAGCAACGGCTGCCACAGCAGATCTCCAACCCGGAAAAATCGTATTGCTTGAGAATGTCCGATTCTACAAACAAGAAACAGCAGGTACTGAGAGTTTTGCTGAAGAATTGGCTAAGCACGGTGACGTATATATTAATGATGCCTTCGGAACGGCACACCGCGCTCATGCGAGTACAACCATCGTGGCGAAGTACTTTCCAACGGATAAAATGTTCGGGTTTTTAATCGAGGCGGAGATTGAAAGTGTTGATCGCGTGTTGAATAGCCAAGAAAAACCGCTTACTGCAATAGTTGGCGGAGCAAAAGTGTCCTCAAAAATTACCATCATTGAACGACTTTTAGATAAAGTAGACAACTTAATCGTTGGCGGCGGAATGGCCTACACCTTCGTTAAGGCTATGGGAGGAAAAGTCGGAAACTCATTGGTGGAAGACGATTACCTAGAAACGGCCAGTCGCATTATTGAACTCGCCAAGTCGAAAGGAGTAAACCTATACATACCAACAGATACGGTAATTGCGGACAAGTTTGACAATGAAGCCAACCGACAAATCGTTCCAATTCAAGCAATTCCAGATGGGTGGATGGGATTAGATTCCGGTCCTGAAACGTCAAAAGCATGTCGCGACATTTTAATCCATTCAAAACTCATCTTATGGAACGGTCCTATGGGCGTTTTCGAAATGGAAAACTTCCAACAAGGAACAGCAGACGTGGCAAATGCCATTGTCGAGGCTACTGCGAATGGTGCTTTTTCGTTGATTGGCGGTGGCGATTCGGTTGCGGCAATCAATAAATTCAAGCTGGCAGATAAAGTGTCTTATGTTTCGACTGGCGGTGGTGCAATGCTGGAATACTTGGAGGGAATTGAACTTCCCGGAATTAAAGCGATTAGAGAATAATACCTTTCCATTATGCGCGTATTTCATCTTTTTCTGACGGTTTCCATTTCTTTTGTTTGTGCGATCGGACAAATCCAAGCTCAAGTGTCAAATAGTTTTCCAAAAACAGGTGCTGTCGGAATAGGAACCACACAACCAAAAGGAAACCTCGATGTAAGAGGCGCATCATTCCTAGAGCAGTTGGTTCTAGGTCAACCCACCTCTCCAACACCTGCCTTGTTTCAGCTCACGTTGCCGGATGCGTTCAAAGACTCCACGGTTTTTGTTATCTCAAGCAACAAACGCCGACTTTTCCAAGTCGGATCAAACGGAATTGTTCGCGCACGTGAGATAATCGTTGATAATGCAAGTAATTGGCCGGATTATGTCTTCGCAGAAAATTACCACTTGTTACCTTATGATGAACTTAGGTCCTATATTATCAAGTACCGACACCTTCCCAATATACCTTCTGCACTGCAAGTCGAACAAGATGGAATTCCGCTTGGGGAGATGAATCGATTGTTACTCGAAAAAATAGAGGAACTCACACTTTATATACTCGAACAAGAAGAACGCATTCGTCGACTGGAAGAAAATCAGAACTAGTGATGAGGTACAAACTACTTTTCATGTTCACTGTTCTTGTACAATCGGTTACGCTCAGTCAACAAGAACCGCTTCCCATCAAAGAAGATTACGACCGATTCAATAAGGAGTTGGTTCGAAGATACAATCCGTGCGGTATTTCACTTGAAAAGGACCAAACGGTTTTCGGAGATGGAATGTCACATATTCTCGATGGGTATTTTACCATGTATGAAACCACAGGTGATAAAGATTACATCTACAAGTTTATAATCCAGACCTTATGCATACTTGAAAACCGCCACGATGTAGCTGGAATTTCCAACGACCCAATTTGGGGTGAGTTAACGTATGAAGACGGATACATTATTGGATCCATGGCTCGTGTAGCTTATGCGCTTCGAACAACGGATAAATTAAGCGATGAACCGCTTTATCCTTTTCCTGGGATAACCGAAAATTCGTTCAATGTGCAATTTCAATCAGTAGGAAAGTTCGGAGAATGGTTGAGTAAACAGCTAACGGAAACATTGGATTGGTACGTCTCAAAAGGGTATTGGAATGAGTACACGGGATTTTTGGAGCTCCCATCAGACACTTCAGGTATGGTCGTAAACAAGCAAATTGGATACGCCAGAGCTGCACTCTACATTGGGTTGATGGATAATCGTAAAGACTTAGTTCAGAAGGCACATCGGGTAGCAGCACTCTACAAAGAACCGGTCATTTTTCATGACAAATGGGCGAGAAAAAGGTACAACGCTCCGATGTTATTGCTGAATGACAAAGATGCGTACTGGTTGTATCATTACGGCTGGACGATTCCTTACCGCCAGAAATGGTGGCAGTTGAGACCGAATCCGTCATTCAAGACCTACACGCACGATTACGAAGACATCAGTCACGGTGCTGTAGTATATTACTTGCCAATTGATCACCTTAAACTCGGAATTACACCGTTTTTCGATAGTATTGATTTCAGGCGGATGAGAAATACGTTCGTGCGGAACATTTACGACGGTAAAAATGGTTTTTATAACGCCATGAATCGTGTCGATTCACCCATTTCAGATATGAAATGTACTGGAAATTGTCCTCATAACTACCACGCATTAAAGTCGTTGATGTACAGTCCCTTCGTTCCTTACGACACCTGTTATCCAACAGAAAAAGGGATTTATTCAATCTTAATGGATTACTACAAAGCTGAAATCTCACCATCACTATCGTTGCCGAGTGGGTATTGCTGTGGAATGAATAAAGGTCATGCTGAACTGGTGCAACAGCAATGGAATAAAGAACCAGTTAATTTAGTGTTGGGAAAACGGGTACTGGTTTACGACCAGGATTTTTATGCAAAAGGGAAACTCACTATTGATCCAACTTCCAGTGAACAATCGTCTTACGCCGAGCCTTCAATTGAAGCACCTGTTTGGCAGGTTAAGCCCGGCGTAAAAACGACAATTAAATCAAACGATGCTGTCCAATTGAAACCTGGAGTACATTTTTCCTCCGGCAGTCAAGTGAAGGTGGCAGTGTATTAAACTGATTATTGTTCGAGTGTCCAAAGAGTTACATCATCGTTGGCTGCATTGACTTCCTCTAGTTTCATCATTTTGTTTTTCAACATGATGATCTTACGGTCAGAAAGGTTACCAATAGCACTCGTCATTAGTAAACGTGTTTTGTCATCACTGAATGCCCAAGTACCATTTTCAGTCGTTGAAAATCCAAAAACGGAAAATGTAATTGTATACGAGTTGTCGTCTTTTATAGATACTTTAACGTTTGGGAAACTACTCGTAACATCCTGACCATTTGTGGAAATAGTTGTTACATTCCATTCACCCACCGCTCTTGCTTTTGCAGTTAGTAAGGAGAAATTTGAACCTTCTTCGTAACGGTTACATGCTACTAAAGGGAGCGTTAAAATAGCTAAAGCAAAAAATAACTTTTTCATGATTTTGATTTTTTTAAACGTGGTGAAGGTAACCTGAATTGTTGAATTGGGCAATAGATACAGAGGGACATTGCTTTTTCCTCGTGCTTACAACCTAGACTGTTGCTAAGAAATAACATTATCTTTGTTACCGCCCAATACGAAAGAACATGGACAAGAACAGTGAGTTAATCCAACGAAGAGAAGCTTCCCAACTTGGCGGAGGTCAAGCGAGAATTGATAAACAACACCAACAAGGAAAATTAACCGCCCGTGAGCGAGTTACGTTGTTGCTGGATGAAGGATCATTTAATGAGATTGGTCAATTTGTTGAACACAGGGCAACAACCTTTGGATTAGACAAACAACAGTTTCCTGGAGATGGTGTGGTGACAGGTTTCGGAACAGTGCATGGCCGATTGGTTTATGTCTTTTCTCAAGATTTTACCGTTTTAGGAGGTTCATTATCCGAAACACATGCAGCAAAAATTTGCCGTATTATGGATTTGGCGATGCAGAATGGCGCGCCGGTTATTGGGCTGAATGATTCAGGAGGAGCGCGTATTCAAGAAGGAGTGGTTTCGCTTGCCGGTTACGCCGATATATTCTTTCGAAATACCCGTGCATCTGGTGTAATTCCCCAGCTTTCTGTTATTATGGGGCCATGCGCAGGTGGAGCGGTCTACTCTCCCGCATTAACTGACTTTATTTTCATGGTGGAGGAAACATCGTATATGTTTGTTACCGGACCGAATGTTGTGAAAACGGTTACGCATGAAGAAATTGATTCAGAAGCACTCGGTGGAGCAAAAACGCATGCCGAAAAATCAGGTGTGAATCACTTTACTGCAGCAAATGATGTGGAATGCCTGAAAAAGGTCAGAGATATCCTGACGTACATGCCGCAAAACGCCAACGAATTTGCTCCACAACTTTCGAATTATACATTCAATCCGTCAAAATTAAAGTCAATTCAATCCATCGTTCCTGACAATCCGAATGTGCCCTACGATATTCGGAAGGTGATCGATTGTGTAATTGACGACGATTCATTCAGGGAAGTACACGAGGAATTTGCTAAAAACATCGTTGTTGGCTTTGCCCGAATTGAAGGAAGAACAGTTGGAGTAATTGCCAATCAGCCGGCTGCATTAGCTGGCGTATTGGACATCGATTCTTCCCGAAAAGGCGCGCGATTCGTTCGTTTTTGTGATGCGTTTAACATTCCGCTTTTAGTGTTTGAAGACGTACCCGGATTTTTACCTGGTACAGATCAAGAATGGAGAGGAATCATTACCCATGGAGCAAAATTGCTTTACGCATTTTCAGAGGCTACGGTCCCACGTGTTACGGTCATCACCCGAAAAGCGTATGGTGGTGCATTCGACGTAATGAATTCAAAGAGCATTGGGGCAGATATGAATTATGCGTGGCCAACTTCAGAGATTGCCGTGATGGGCGCAAAGGGTGCCGCTGAAATTATCTTTAAGCGTGAAATTGCTGCCGCTGAAGATCAGGAAGCGAAATGGAAAGAAAAGGAAGCGGAATATGCCGAACTTTTTGCCAATCCATACCGAGCGGCAGAAAGGGGAATCATTGATGACGTTATTTTACCTGAAGAAACACGATCTCGTGTTGTTGCGGCGTTTGCAATGTTGGAGAAAAAAGCGGAAGTGCTTCCAAAGAAAAAGCATGGGAATATCCCGCTTTGATCAATTTTCATTTGGACGAATAAATAGTCTCTCATTCAAAAGGCACGCAGGGTTCTTTCCATGAAAACCTAACGGAAAGAAATTAACATGTTCTATCACCCGTCCACAAGTAGTTCTGGATCTTGTCTCCGATTATGTGTCTCCAAGGAAATTTGAACAAACCAGGCGGTGAAATTATTTTATCGTTAGATTTGTTGATCGGAACAACAATTGAAATAACTTTACCTCAACACATCAACACCTAAAATGAAACGATTTCTACTCATCGATGACGACGCTTTAATTTGTATCGTGCATCCAGCTATTATTCAACATACGTTTCCCGGCTGTAGTATTGAGATTATCCAATCAAGTTTAGAAGCCATAGAATACATCAATGAGATGGCGAAGATGAATGAGCCAAGTCCTGATGCCGTTTTCTTAGACATTAATTTGCCTCAGCTGAATGGGTTTGACTTGCTTCAACAATTATCAGAGGCTGCTAAAGACTGGTTAGCGCAAACAAGAATTTACATGTTGTCTGCATCAATAGACGAACGTGACATGGAACGGGTAAATGAAATCCCACTCATCCATAGTTTTGTAGGTAAACCGTTAACTGTCGAATTTCTAAAGGAGAATTTTGATTAGTGATTGTCGCTCTTCGCTTATCTGATCAATTCTTTTGACCATATTCCCCTTCTGACTATCTTTGTAGCCTTAATTTCTTGATATGTATAGATCACACACCTGTGGAGAATTGCGACTTTCGCACAATGGACAACGCATAATATTAGCTGGATGGGTTCAGCGCTCGCGCGATTTAGGCGGAATGACCTTTGTCGATTTACGCGACCGTTACGGCATTACGCAGTTGGCTTTCAACGCAGAGGAACAACCTGAACTATGCGAAAAAGCGCGAAAACTTGGTCGCGAATTCGTGATTCAAGTCACAGGAACGGTGATCGAACGAAGCAGTAAAAATGCACAACTTCCTACAGGAGAAATCGAAATTAAAGTAGAACAACTTGACATTCTCAACGCGGCTAAACTTCCGCCATTTACGATAGAAGATGAGACAGACGGTGGTGATGAATTGCGCATGCAGTACCGTTACCTTGACCTTCGCCGAAATCCGGTGCAGCAAAAGTTAATGTTGCGCAACAAAGTAGCCCTGGAAACACGTGTTTATTTGAACAGTCAGCAGTTTTTAGACGTGGAAACACCGGTGCTTATTAAGTCAACACCAGAGGGAGCGCGTGACTTTGTAGTCCCAAGCCGCATGAACGAAGGACAATTTTATGCCTTACCTCAATCACCCCAAACCTTTAAGCAATTGTTGATGGTTTCAGGTTTTGACCGTTACTACCAAATTGTTAAATGCTTTAGAGATGAAGATCTTCGTGCCGACAGACAGCCTGAATTCACGCAGATTGATTGTGAAATGGCGTTTGTGGAACAGGAAGATGTCCTGAATACATTTGAAGGATTAATCCAGCATTTATTTAAAACGGTTAGAGGGGTCGATCTTCCGGAATTTTTTCCGCGAATGACTTATGCGGAAGCGATGTCTACCTATGGATCTGACAAACCGGATATTCGTTTTGGAATGGAGTTCGTCTACCTGAATGATGAGGCTAAAGGAAAAGGATTCAGCATTTTTGATGATGCCGAAGTCGTTTTAGCGATTAACGCAGAGGATTGTGTTGAATATACGCGCAAGCAAATTGATGAATTAACGGACTGGGTAAAACGGCCGCAAATTGGAGCTAAAGGATTGGTTTATGTGCGTTGCAATGCAGATGGAACGTATAAATCGTCTGTAGATAAATTCTATTCACAAGAGGACCTTGCACAATGGGCGAAAAAAGCCAATGCCAAACCAGGTGATTTACTGTTGGTGTTGAGCGGTGAGCTGGATAAAACCCGTAAACAAATGAACGAGCTTCGTTTGCACATGGGGAATCAATTGGGCCTAAGAAATCCAAATATATTTAAACCCCTTTGGGTGTTGGATTTTCCATTGTTGGAATGGGACGAAGAATCTAATCGTTTCCATGCTATGCACCACCCGTTTACGTCACCAAAGCCGGAAGATATCGAATTACTAGATACAGATCCGAAAGCCGTTCGTGCTAACGCATACGATTTAGCTATGAATGGGGTAGAATTAGGTGGTGGATCGATACGTATTCACAACAAGGCCCTTCAATCGCGCATGTTCGATTTACTTGGTTTCACCAAAGAAGAAGCGGAAGCACAATTCGGATTTTTAATGAGTGCATTTGAGTTCGGCGCACCTCCACACGGCGGTTTGGCATTCGGATTAGACCGTTTAGTAGCGACAATGGGTGGATCAGAATCTATTCGAGATTACATTGCTTTTCCTAAGAATAATAGTGGAAGAGACACGATGATAGACGCACCTTCACCATTGGATGAGCACCAATTAAAGGAATTGGGAATTCGGTTAAATGCCTAGAACGGTATTGAATGCTGCCGTGAAAATGTAGGTAACAACATAAAAAACCGTACAAATTGAAAGTCAGCATTTCAATTTGCACGGTTTTAAAAATTCTACTTGAATAACACGCCTGAAATAAGACAATAAGTTGATTTTTTTGTACTTTAATCGGTGAGAATATTACCGCATGCCAAAACATTATGTAACCACTTATAGTCGAAAACAGCTGTTGCGTTACCTCTCCGTGCGAGTCGGGTTTCCCATACGAAACAAAATGGATTGCTCCAGAGTAAGCGAATTGATCGTTGAATCTGGGTTGCCCGTTATATCGGAAAGTACGCTATATCGCTTTTTTCTTTGGGAGAATAATAGTCATGTTCCTTATTTACACACATTAGATATTCTCACTAAGTTTTGTGGATTCGAAGACTTCAAAGCTTTTGAAAGTTATACCCAAGAAATCGATCGCTTTACTTTTGGATTTGGCCGAATCGATAAGGAGGAGGTGCCTGAAGCGAAAAGCCTCGTGCATTTTTGTTTACACCTAGACGAATTGAAACCGTTGTATGCGTTTGTCGAGCAACTTCCGAATACCTTATCTTTTGACAAGAAGATTGCTCTAGGAGAAGAACTGTTCTATGCGTTAAAATCCAATCCCAATTCCAATCGGAAGTTTTTCAAGAATTTCGCTAAAATACCGATTATCAGAGAGTCCTTTTTCGAGTTGTGGGCAGACCCACGTTTTTTAATACAAGGGTATGAAGAAGGCATTCGATTTTATTTAGCGGATTTGCGGCCAACCGAAAACACATCGGATTTACAAGATTATATTTTTGCCAATTGCCTATTGTTCAGGCATTATTACCTTACAGAAAGGTCCGCTGATTTGAAACGCTTGGCAACCACCGTATTCGGTTACCTTGACGGGCAAGACCATGTGTTAAATCACATACATGTTTTTCCAGCCGGGCGATTAATTGCGTGCCGAATTTTGCATTTACATGTGATGAATCAACTGGAAAAAATGCAGAAATTTTGGGATTTTACCCTCCAATGGATAAAGCAGAATTACGCGAATTGGGACCGTGAACAACAACAAATTATTTTCTTTAATATCGCTGAGGCACTCATGTTTTGTTCTCCTTTTGGTGACCATTTGCATACTGAACTCAAGCAATTATTTCACCCAATAATAAAAAACTTACCACTCTACCTGCAGCAAGCAGACCTGAAGAACCTGGTGCCCTTTATTGACAAGAACGGTTCTGTTTTAACGGCTTTTCATCCATTATAAACTTGCACAAACTTGAACCAGTATCAAGGGGGTTTAAGTTGTAGATTGCATTACTTTTTTTTAAGAGAATTCAAACAGTTAAGATTCACTTCCTTATACACCAAACCATTTATTCACTACACTAAAAAAGCAAGGATATCCTTGCTTTTTTTAGTTTTGATAAATCTTTGCGCATATGTTTTACGCCGTTTATATTTTTCTTTTAGTGGCAGTTCATGCGTTATTTTGGCGTTCGAAACGTAAGACGGACATTTTTCTTAATCAACAAAAAATTCATTGGCTAATCTCTGGGTTATCCCTGTTTGCTGTGACTTCCTCCATAGAAACAGGTCAGGTAATTACAGGAATTTTACAAACCCAAGGATTAAGTGGCATGTGGATTATGTGGTCGTCATCGATCAGTGTATTTATCGTTCCATTTGTATTTGCGCCGCTTTGGGCTAAACTCGATTTTCCAACCGATAATCAGTTCATTCGATTTCGATTTTCAGGCAAAGGAGCCAAAATGTTGCATGTTTTCCGTTCAGTTTATGTTGGCGTGGTTGTTACAAGTATCTTAATCAGTTTTCACATTCTTGCCTTCAGTCGTGTGTTAGAGGTTTTCTTTAGTGTCGATCGATCAATTGCCATTTTATTGAGTGGAACAGCGGTCCTCTTGTTTGCCTTAAAAAATAGACTTACGAGTAAAATGCACACCGATGTGCTGCACTCCATTCTTTACTTTGTGGCACTCGTTATTGTTTTTTGGTTTACGTTTGATAACCAACAAGATTGGCAACCAATGTTGGAGTCGATAAGGTTAGATCACCCAGAAACAGTAGCGCTTTTTCCAACACAAAACGATACGGATGGTTGGATGCTACTCATTGCATACCTCGGTATTCAATGGTGGAGCGCGCAATTGTTTGATGGTGGCGGACCTGAAATGAAACGCTTTGCAGCAGCGAAAAGTAAATGGGATACAATCAAAACTGCGCTAATTCCAGTTCTTATCAATACAGTTTTATTTTTTGTATTTCTGGGGATGGGAATGATGGTGTTTGCACAGACGCATTATTCAGGTGAAATTGAATTTCTCCAGTTTATCTATCTGAAGGTCGCTTCATGGCTTCATCCGTTATGCGTGATTGGGTTTTTTGCCTTGTTTATATCGGCATCGGAAGGACTCTTGCATTGGGGAGGAGCTTTTGTGACAATCGATGTGTTCGAAACCTATTTTCAATGGCCTAAATCAAGCAAAGCGAAAAGCGTTTTTGGTGTTCTAGTCATGCTGCTATTGGTTGTTTGCGCCATTCTAATTGCCGTGAATAGCCGAAGCCTGTTCTCATTAATTCAACTCATGCTGTCCATTTCTGCTGGTGTGGCTCCTGTATTTATACTGCGCTGGATTTGGCTCCGAATCAACGCTTGGTCGCAACTTTCAGCCATGTTGACTTCAGGAATTACGACCGTAATTGTTCGCTCAATTTATGGTTCGGATCAATTTCCCATACAGTTAATGTGGGTAACCGTACTAACAACATGCGCTTGGTTACTCGTCACGTTTCTTACTCCTCCAGATGACGACAGCGTGCTTCAACAATTCAGGGAACGCATCCCTTCTCCAAAAATCCTCCTGAACTCAATCAGAATAGCATTACTTGCGGGTATAGGTTTGTTAATCGCAACCGTTTCAGTCGTTTACTTGCTTTTCTCCTAGTTAATTGGCTTGTTTGTCAAACTTGAATTACCTTTACGGTATTCTATTCTCAACACAATGCATTCGTCCAAACTTCATCTTTACAATAGTCTTAGCGGAAAAAAAGAACAATTTCAACCCCTTCATGAAGGAAGAGTAGGTATGTACGTGTGTGGACCGACACTCTACAGTGAGCCACACATGGGGAATATGCGTACGTTCATCAATTTCGACATGATCTACCGCTACCTTCTTTTTTCAGGCTATCAAGTGAAGTACGTCAGAAACATTACCGACGCTGGACACATTACCAACAGTTTAGGAGAGGCGGTAGACAGCATCGGTTCAGCAGCGCGACTCGAACAGGTCCAATCGCTTGAAATCGTTTACAAGTACAACGTCAAATTTCAGGAACTTCAGCGCATATACAATTTGCTTCCGCCAAGTATTGAACCAACTGCCACTGCACACATACAGGAACAAATCGAAATGATTGAAAAAATCCTTGAGAATGGGTTCGCATATGTAGTCAATGGTTCGGTTTATTTTGATGTGCGAAAGTTCAGTGAAAAGTACCAATACGGTATTTTGAGTGGTCGAAGAATAGATGAACTCGATGAAGAAACTCGTGCCTTAAATGCTCAAGAGGAAAAACAGTTCTTTGCTGATTTTGCGTTGTGGAAAAAAGCACATCCAGACGACATGCAAATCTGGCGTTCTCCATGGGGTGACGGAAATCCGGGTTGGCACATCGAATGCACGGCCATGAGTACCAAATACCTCGGAAATCAATTTGATATTCACGGCGGTGGTATGGACCTAAAGTTCCCGCACCACGAAGATGAAATTGCGCAGAATTGTGGCGCGCTAGGATGTAATCCAGCGACTTACTGGATGCATGCAAATATGCTCAACGTCAACGGTCAGAAAATGAGTAAATCGTTTGGCAATTACTTTTTACCGAAAGAAATCATTGAAGGATCAACGTCGTTATTCACTAAACCATTTGCAGCAAATGTCGTTCGCTTTTGCATGATGCAAGCGCATTACCGAAGCACACTCGATTTAACGCAGGATTCACTTGAAGCCGCAGAAAAAGGATACGCACGTTTGAGTGATGCGTTGTTGTTGCTTGACAAATTGACCCCGTCAGATCAGTCTTCCTTCGATGTTCCGGAGCTGATTCAGTCGTTTTATTCGGCTATGGATGACGATTTCAATGCTCCAACCTTGATTGCAAATTTATTTGAAGGAGTTCGCCGCATCAATCTTGTCAATGATGGAAAGGAACAGCTAATGGTAAATGATATTGCCGAATTGAAAAACGCGATGTTTGGTTTTGTTGAGCATGTACTTGGTCTGCAAATTGGCATAGCAAATAGCGACGCTAAACTCGCACCGGTGATGGAACTCGTATTGGATTTGCGTCAGCACGCACGTACAAACAAAGACTGGACAACTTCTGACCGCATTCGAGACGGCCTTGCAGCTGCTGGAATAACGATTAAAGATTCAAAAGAAGGAACGAGCTGGAGTTGATTCAAGTGGCCTTTTTGGTTAATGGAAATCAAGAATTGAATCGAAACACACTGAATTGCATCTAATTATTTTGTGTAGGATTAACCACTTTTTTAAATACATTTGACCTAAGTGTATTTTTAACATTAAGAAGGTTGTTGCTGAAGGTTTGTCTACCATTTTTGTTTCGCTGTTTGTTGATTGGAATTTGGATCATCTCGCGAACCAATGCTGTATTCGCGCAGCTGGTGCATCCGCCCAATAATTTGGCCTTTCTGCAGGATGAGGTGGCTTCAGTTAAAATTGAAATCGATCCGAATGACCTAACTACCATACTTAATCCAAACAACCTTGAATCCAACACACTTTACCCCGCCACATTTATTTACCTCTGCTCTGCAGGTAACGATACCGTGACCAATGTCGGATTTCGATTGCGTGGAAATACCTCGCGTTATGCAGATAAAAAATCCTTTAAGATTGACATCAATTCCTTCGTTCCGGGTAGAAAGTGGTTCGGACTAGAAAAAATAAATTTGAACGGTCAACACAACGATCCTTCCTTATTGCGTGCATTTGCATCGGGACATTTATTGACAGCTTCCCAGTTGCCTTCTTCTCGGAACAGCTTTGTGCGCGTGTACATCAACAACGAATACAAAGGCCTCTACCTCAACAACGAACACATCGACGAAGAATTTCTTCAGGAACGGTTTATCGCTAACCATCAAGGTAATTTGTACAAAGCAAGTTATGGTGCAGAACTTACATACCTAGGCACTAATCCGGCCAGTTACGTAAATTTATACGAGCAAAAAACAGACGGATTGAACAACGGGTATACTGGCTTAATTCAGTTCTTAGCGGTGTTAAATAACTCCTCAAATGCCGAGTTTCCTTGCGCCATTCAGCAGGTCTTGGATGTAGACTTGTACTTGAAGTCACTGGCAGTGGAGGTGCTATCTGGTCATTGGGATGGACACGCGTTCAATAAAAACAATTTCTACCTCTATCAGCGTCCGTCAGATGGAAAGTTTGTGTTTATTCAATACGATATGGACAATACGTTTGGTATTGATTGGATTGGCATGAATTGGGCTACTCGTGACGTTTACAACTGGGGACATCCTAGTCAGCCCCGCCCGCTCTACAATAGAATGATGGCTGTTCCGTATTTTAAAGATCGCTACACATTTTTTATAGATTCACTACTCAATACGGTTTTCAATCAAAATACAATTCTTCCCCTATTGCAATTAAAACAAGTACTTATAACTCAAGCCGCTTTGGATGACACATACAGAGAATTGGATTATGGATATAGTGATGCAGATTTCCTTAATGCACTGAGTCAGGTATCGGGAGGACATGTGAGTTCATCAGTATCTGCTTTCCTGGTTAACCGATTCAATACGGCCAATTTTCAAACTACCTTCAATGGATTGACCAATCCGTGTGTTGCCCAACTGAATGAGTTAACCTCCGAATCCGTCTTTATCGTGGGGTATTTTAATGTCCTCGGTCAGCCAATTAATCGACCTGAACCAAATCAACCGATTTTTGTTCGTTACTCCAACGGACAGGTAAAAAAGATAGTATACATTGAAAACTAACAAATATGAATAGAATGAGTACGTGGAAGCTTTCATTTCTTTTTGTTGTCTTAAGCACGTTTGCTTGGGGTCAAACCTATAAAATTGAACGTATAGAACCCCGCAATTGGTGGGTTGACATGAAGCATTCCGCCGTTCAGGTAATGATTTATGGTAAAAATATTGCCGACTTAGATGTAGTTGCGGAAGGCTTGCCCATTTTTGGTGTGACAAAAACAGAAAATAAAAACTATGTGTTCGTAACGCTCGAAACCAAGAACAAACCTGCCGGAGTTTACCCAATACGGTTTTCACGCAAAGGGAAAGTCTTGGCTTCATTTTCATTTGAATTGAAACAGCGACAAGCCAACTCCGCTGAGCGTGAGGGTTTCAGCACGAAAGATGTCGTTTACTTACTAATGCCTGATCGTTTCGCTAACGGTGACTTATCTAATGACAGTCATGCCAGTACTGCCGAAAAAGCCAATCGCCAACTTCCGGGAGGCAGACATGGAGGAGATATTCGGGGAATAATTAATCAACTCGACTATCTATCCGATTTAGGCGCTACAGCCATTTGGAGTACGCCGCTGTTTGAGGATAACGACTCCACGTATTCGTACCATACATACGGACAAAGTGATTTATACAGAGTAGACCCGCGTTATGGAACAGAGGCTGATTTCAACGAATTGATTGCCAAAATGCACGAGCGAGGAATGAAATTCATCCTGGATGTCGTTCCAAATCACTGGGGATCCAATCATTGGATGTTAAAAGATTTACCGACCTACAATTGGGTGCACCAGTTTCCGGGATATGGTCAGACAAATTACCGCATGTCTACCCAAACAGATCCGTATACTTCCCAATTGGACAAAGAATTGTGTGAAGACGGCTGGTTTGTTCGTTCAATGCCTGACCTAAACCAACGCAATCCATTGGTGTTGACATACCTTATTCAAAATACCATTTGGTGGATAGAGAATGCGAACATTGATGGACTTCGGGTGGATACCTATTCCTACAACAGCAAAGAAGAAATTGCCGATTGGACTAAAGCGCTTAGAACAGAATACCCCAACATGAACATCGTTGGAGAAGTGTGGATGCACGATCAGGCCCTTCAATCGTATTGGCAGGAAAATAGTCCGGTTGGAGCGATTCAATCGTACAATAGCCACTTGCCGTCAGTAATGGACTTCACCTTACACGACGCATTTGGTCTGGCATTTTTGGAGAACGAGCAAGGTTGGGACAAAGGGATGATCCGTTTTTACGAAAATTTTGCCAATGATTTTCTTTATGCCAATCCGAATAATATTTTAGTATTCTCTGAAAATCACGATACTCAACGCTTCAATCAACTGTACCCTGATCTGTCATCCTATAAGATGATGCTAACGCTACTGGCTACCTGTCGCGGCATTCCTCAAGTGTATTACGGCAGTGAAATCGGAATGGCTGGCGATAAGTCTAAAGGTGATGCAGATATTCGAAAAGACTTTCCGGGCGGTTGGCAAGGAGACGCTCAAAATGCGTTTACTAAGCAAGGCAGGACGAATGAGCAAGAAGCCTACCATGCATTCACCAAAAAACTATTGAATTGGAGAAAATCAGCAGAAGTCATTCACCACGGAAAAACCATTCAGTTTATTCCGGAGAAAAACGTGTATGTCTATTTCCGAGTACTCGATAAAAAAGCAGTTATGGTCATCATCAATAACTCATCGAATCAGGAGGAGCTAAAAATCGCACGATTCAATGAAGTGATTCAACCATTTACATCAGCAAAGGACATCACTACCGATCGCTCCTTTGACCTGAAAAAAGACAGCTGGTCAATAGCTCCAAAATCAGCTTATATTCTCGAACTGAATGTAAATTAATGGGTATGAACACAGCAATTATTCGGTCTCTTTTAGCGGTAATTATTTTTCCAATGGCCTGTTTCGCTCAGTCGGAGAAACTTATTTCGGTAACTAAAACGGATTATTTGGTATCTGTTCAAACGACAAGAGGAACCTACCAGTTTAGCGGGTATTCGAATAAGTGCATAGAAACCACGTTCATTCCAAGCAACAACAATGCTAATCCATACCCTTCACATACCATATCAGCAACACCTGTCAAAGGACTTTTTTCAATAGAAGAAAATGATGCGCAGGTCACCCTTTCTTCTTCAGCGATTCAACTCAAACTAACGAGAGAACCGTTTCAGGTAAGTTATTACTACAAGGATAAACTCTTATTGAAAGAGGATAAAGGCTTTCAGAAAACAGCAACCGGTCAAGAAGTTCGTTTTTCGATTTCTGCTGATGAAGCACTTTATGGTGGAGGTGCGCGCGCATTGGGAATGAACCGACGAGGGAATAAATTGGAGTTGTACAACAAAGCGCATTACGGCTACGAAGAGAATTCAAAACTCATGAATTACTGTATGCCCATCGCATTGAGTAGTAAGCAGTACATGATCCATTTTGATAACCCTGAAATAGGTTCGCTTGATTTAGACAGCGAGCGAAACAATACGCTTACGTATGCTTCTATTGGTGGACGAATGACGTACCAAGTTATAGCTGGTGAAAATTGGGAAGAATTGCTTCAAGAATACACAGCAATAAGTGGAAGACAGCCCTTGCCTCCGCGATGGGTTTTTGGGAATTTTTCGAGTCGTTTTGGGTACCATTCCGAAAAGGAAACAAGGTCAACTGTTAACCGTTTCCTTGAAGATTCCATTCCACTCGATGCCGTAATCCTCGACTTGTATTGGTTTGGTAAAGAAATTCAAGGCACGCTCGGAAACCTTTCGTTTTACACAGATTCTTTTCCAACTCCAAAACAGATGATCGCTGACTTTAAGGCAAAAAACGTCAACACCGTATTAATCACTGAACCGTTTGTCTTGACGACTTCAACAAGATGGAAAGAAGCAGTTGATGCAGATTGTTTAGCCAAAGACAGTCTTGGCAAGCCGTACACCTACGATTTTTACTTTGGGAATACCGGACTAATTGACATTTATTCTTCAACTGGATCGAATTGGTTTTGGCAGCGCTACAAAGAATTGATTGAGTTAGGTGTTGAAGGTTTTTGGGGTGATTTAGGAGAGCCAGAGGTGCATCCGGAAAAATTGATTCATGCCCGCGGGACTGCTAATCAAGTGCACAACATTTACGGACACGACTGGGCGCGTTTGTTGCATGAAAAATACAAAACTGAGTACCCAGATCGGCGACCTTTTATTTTAATGCGGTCCGGTTACTCTGGAACACAGCGTTTCGGAATCATTCCGTGGTCAGGCGATGTGAACCGAAGCTGGGGTGGTTTGAAATCCCAAATGGAAATTGCCCTTCAAATGGGTATGCAAGGAATTGCCTATATGCACTCTGACTTAGGCGGGTTTGCTGGAGACAAAGATGATACGGAATTGTACACGAGGTGGCTGCAATATGGCGTGTTTCAGCCGGTATTTCGCCCACATGCCCAAGAATCTGTTCCGAGTGAGCCGGTATTTAAAGATCCCACAACAAAAGCGCGCGTGAAAAAGGCGATTGAGTTGCGCTACGCCTTACTTCCATACAATTATACTCTGGCACATAAAAACACGCAAAAAGGTTCGCCGCTTATGCGACCGTTGTTGTTTGAATGTTCAGCAGATACGCTAGCTTACGGCCTTTCTTCCAGTTACCTTTGGGGAGATGCGTTTTTAGTCACACCAGTTGTAGATTCTGCGGCAAAAACGGTTACTGTCTCGTTTCCAACAACAAGCAATTGGTACGATTTCTATACCGGTAAACAGGTTCAATTTTCTGAAACTACCAAGAATAATGCAACACAATGCATTGCGCAACAACAGATCCCTGTCGTAATAGATTACATTCCAGTTTTCGTTCGTGGAGGGGCATTTTTTCCAATGATAAAAGGCATTTCCAGCACGTCAGCTTACAACAAAGGCAAGCTGGAAATCCATTTTTATTCGGATGATGAGGTGACACAGAGTTCTGGACAACTTGTGGAAGACGATGGGTTAACCCCCGGCGCTAAGACGAATACGATGCATTTTGAATACAAACGCTTGTCCAAAAACAAGGTGATGATTGAAATCACCAGTGAAAATGCAAGCGATAGAGTGGGCGATTTAGTTCTTCACCAATTCGACAGTAAGTCTGTAAGAAAAGTAAAACGAAATTCGAAAAGTATTGATTTTACTAATGAACAAGAACCAGCGCAATTTCGCATAAAAGACGTACCGTTGGGTTCAGGAATAAATCAACTGATTTTCAAGCTGAAATAAAAATGTTAGTGTCAAATTGACAGTATTAAAAATAGTTTTAAATTTGACCATCTAGACACACATAAAACTAAAAGCCGAATCATGAAAATAACAAGAATTAAATTGTTTTTTGTGGTCCTTTTATCCTTTGTAAACGTAGGATTCCTATTTGGACAAGGAGGAACAATTAAAGGAACCATTAAAGACTCATTAGGAGAACCGGTTTTCGCGGCACAAGTCGTCTTGGAAGGGAAATCGCGCGGTGCTGAAACCAATGCGTCAGGTAGCTTTGAGATTACTATGCTCGATCCTGGTACGTACACGGTAATCGTTAGAGCGCCTGAATACAAAACGCAGAAAAAAGTCATCGAACTTGCTGCTGGAGAGGTGAAAACCTTAGACGTTACGTTGTCTTTAAGTGTAAAACAACTCGAAGAACTTGTCGTAATCGGTTATGGTACAACCCGAACAACAGATTTAACAGGTTCAGCAACCATCCTAACTGAAAAGAACTTCAACGAAGGATCCGTAGCAACACCCGAACAGCTCATTATGGGTAAAGCAGCCGGTGTAAAAATCAATACCAACGACGGTGCGCCAGGATCTGGAAGTACGATTCGATTGAGAGGTGGTACATCGATTAATGCGAGTAATGATCCGTTGATCGTAATCGATGGAGTTCCGCTAGATAACGGTGGAATTGCCGGAGCAGCCAACCCATTGTCGTTGATTAACCCGAACGATATCGCTTCGTTTGTTATTCTTAAAGACGCATCTGCCACAGCTATTTACGGTTCACGCGGTGCAAATGGGGTTATTCTCATAACGACAAAGAAAGGAAATGGTGCAAATGATGAACTGAAGGTCGTTTTGGATACCAAACAATCCTTGTCGACAATTGCAAAGTATGCTGATGTCTTAAGCGGAGACCAATTCAGAGATTTAGTTGCAGAACGAGGAACTCCTGACATGGTTGAATTACTTGGTGATGCAAATACGAATTGGCAAAAAGAAGTTTTTCGACCGGCATTTGTAACAGACAATAACCTTTCGTTAACTGGAGGAATTAAAAACTTACCTTACCGTTTATCGGTTGGTAACCGCATTGAAAATGGACTTTTACGCCGCGATCAGTTCAATAGAACGTCTGTTTCATTAAATATTTCTCCTTCTTTCTTTGATAAGCATTTGGGAATAGAATTGAATCAGCGCTACGTGCAGACTTCGTCATTCTTTGCAAATCGTGGGGCACTTGGTGCAGCGTTTTTCGATCCAACACAATCGGTTTACAATGAAACGGGAGAATATGGTGGGTACAATGAGTGGTTGATTAGTAACGGGTTGCCTAATACACTTGCACCAAAAAATCCGCTCGGCTTGATCAACCAACGCGATGACAGAAGTAATGTCAATAGATACATAGCCAATTTGAAGTTAACCTATAAATTGCATTTCCTTCCGCAAGTTAAGGCTGTTGTCAATGTGGGAACCGATCAATCTGAAGGAAAAGGATTTTGGAGAAATTCAGCACAATCGGCTGCTGGTTTCTACAGCGAAGGAGGTTACGCAGAATACCGCCAAACAAAAGGGAACAAGTTGATTGAAGCCTATGCGAATTACAACAACGGTGACAAAGAAAGTGCTCATTTGATTGACTTTACATTGGGTTATTCTTACCAAGATTGGTATACTTCCAGTCCGAATAACCCTGTGTACAACGCAGCAGAGGATTCCATCATTCAAATCGCTTCAACTTTCCCATTCTATACCAAAAATGCCTTATTGTCCTTCTACGGTCGTGCGATTTACACCTTTAAAAACAAGTATGTCGTAAACGGAACGCTACGTCGCGATGGTTCATCTCGTTTCTCTCCTGAAACACGATGGGGTATGTTCCCTTCTGTGTCTGCTGCATGGATTCTTTCTGAAGAGAAATTCATGAAAGGCCTTAAGGCACTTAATATGTTGAAAATTAGAGCTGGTTATGGTATTACTGGTCAGCAAGACGGAATCGGTGATTATGCCTACATACCGAATTACTTTGTTGGAGATAGTACGGCTCAGTATGCTTTTGGTGGTCAGTACTACACTGTTTTCCGTCCGGATGGATTTGATGCCAGCTTGAAATGGGAAACAACAACAAGTTACAATATCGGTTTAGATTTGGGTATGTTCAAAGACAGATTTACCGCGACTGTTGATGTATACCGCAAAGAGACGTCTGATTTATTGGCGGTAGTTCCTGTGCCAGCCGGAACGAACTTTACGAATCAAATCCTTACAAATGTGGGGAGTATGCTGAACGAGGGTATTGAAATCAGCGGAACATTTGGTGTAATTGCGAAAAAAGATATGCGCTTGGATGTGAATGCCAACGCAACGTACAACAGAAATACGGTACTTAAGCTTGCGCAGATTGAGAGCGAGTCAAATTCAGGAATCTTTGTTGGTGGAATTGCAGGAGGTATTGGAAACACGGTTCAATTGCACCAAGTGGGTTACCCAACTTTCTCTTATTTAGTGTACGAACAACAGTATGATGCAAACAACAATCCAATTGAATCAGGTGCGTTGATCGATCCGTCTAATCCTTCACTTGGAACGTATTCAGATACGGATGCATTTGTAGACCGAAACAACGACGGAATCATAAATGTGGATGACCGATACATTTTTGAGAAAGCGATGCCAGATTGGTTCTTGGGATTGTCTGCGAATTTTACCTACAAGAAATGGTTCTTTGGCCTATCTATGCGAAGTGAATTGGGTGGATACATCTACAATAACCTTCACTCAAACAGTGGAACGTTCCAAGCGGTTAACGGTACACAAGGATTCTTAAACAATGTTTCTTCTCTATACTATAACGAAGAATTCCAAAACACAACAGATCGTCAGTTGTTAAGTGATCATTACGTTGAACGTGCAGATTTCATGCGTCTTGATTACATTAACCTTGGGTACAAGTTTGGAAAACTTAAGTTTACAAAAGAAAAAGTTGGTTTGAACGCTTCATTCACCGTATCAAATGTACTTGTACTAACAAAGTATTCAGGACAAGATCCAGAAGTAAATGGTGGAATCGATAACAACTTTTATCCACGTCCACGCGTCTTCTCATTAAACCTTACGTTTGACTTTTAATTAGCAGAGATATGAAAAATGTAATTAATTATTTGGCTTTAGGTGCGCTGATAGTAGCATCAATAAGCGTGACTTCATGTAAGAAGCAACTCAACCAACAACCGAGGTATGGGTTAAATGCGGAAGCTGTTTACGGTGATCCCGCAAATTATATACAGGTCTTGGCTAAACTATACTCCGGATTGTCAATGACTGGACTTCAAGGTCCAGCAGGAAAACCGGATATTGCAGGAATGGACGAAGGATTTTCCGCTTACGTTCGCGTATTATTCAATCTACAAGAATTACCAACCGATGAGGTGATTTGTGGATGGAACGATCCAGGAATTCCAGACTTGAACAAGATGTCGTGGTCGGCAGAAAATTCCTTTGTGAAAGGGATGTATTTCCGAATCTATTACCAAATCATGTTGTGTAATGAGTTCATTCGCGAGTCAAGTGACGCTAAAATGGACGAAAGAGGGTTCTCGGCTGCGGACAAAGATCGCATCACAACTTACCGAAATGAAGCACGTTTCTTGCGTGCACTAAGTTATTACCATGCGCTGGATCTTTTTGGTAACGTTCCATTTGTTACTGAAGAGGATAAAGTGGGCGCATTTCAACCGCCTCGAATTACGCGTTCAGAGTTGTTCGATTACATCGAAACAGAATTGTTAGCGATCGAAGGTGAGTTAGAATCTCCTACAAGTTTGCAATACGGTCGTGCGTCTTCCGCTGCCGCTCAGTTCTTGTTAGCCAAACTTTACTTGAACGCTGAAGTGTACAAAGGAACGGCTCGTTATGCCGATTGCGCAACGTACTGTGAGAAAGTCATTAGTTCTGGTGCATTCCAGTTAGATGACAATTACGCTTCTTTGTTCATGGCAGATAACCACACCTCGCCAGAGATTATCTTCCCTGTTGTGTATGATGGACTTTATGCTCAAACATGGGGTGGAACGACGTTCATGGTCAATGCATCAATCGGCGGATCGATGATTCCGGCAGATTATGGCGTTAACGGTAAGTGGGCTGGATTGCGTGCGAAAGGAAATTTAGTAGATAAATTCGCGGATTCGACATTAGATGCGCGTTACCAGTTCTATAGAAATGGCCAAACGAAAGAGATCACAAGTATGTCTTCGTTTACGCAGGGTTATGCATTGCCGAAATACAAGAACAAAACTGAAGCTGGTATTGGTGGATCAAACAACGGTACAACAGCTTTTGTTGATATTGATTTCCCTATGTTCCGTTTGGCTGATGCCTACTTAATGTATGCGGAATGTGCGGCTCGCGGTGCTGCAAACGTTGGAACAGGATTGTTCTATGTCAATCAATTAAGAGAGCGTGCATATGGCAATACGAGCTTCAATTTGTCTAGTATTGATGCGCTGACTGTACTCGATGAGCGTGCACGTGAGTTGCATTGGGAATGTACCAGAAGAACAGATTTGATTCGCTACAACCTCTTTACAAGTGGTGATTATGTATGGCCATTTAAAGGTGGTGTAGCTGGTGGAACAGGAGTAGCAAGTCACTTGAAACTCTACCCATTACCAACATCAGACATTGTATTGAATCCGAATTTGATTCAAAACCCTGGATATTAATAGAAACTAACTGTAATAAAAACGGGCTACTTTTTTCGAAGTAGCCCGTTTTTTTATAATCGATTTTTTATTTTTTGACCATCCAAGATCCTCCTACACAAATGACATTGGGCAATTCCAAATACGATGGATAAGTGCCTTCTGTTATACCGCCGGTTGGACAAAATTGAACTTTCGGAAAAACTTGGCTGTAGGTAGATAACGCTCCTCGTCCACCAAACTGCTCAGCAGGGAAAAACTTAAGTACGCGACAACCATCCTCATAACAGGTAATGATTTCACTTGGCGTGCATGCACCCGGTAAAAAGGCGATACCTGATTCACGCAAGTGTATACCTAATGAGGTAGTGTAACCCGGTGAGACCATAAAGTCCGCACCAATTTCTTTTAATTGGTCAATTTGCTCCGCAGAAATAACCGTTCCAGCTCCAACTGTTAACCGATCTCCGTAAGTCGTTTTGATCTGTTTGATGGCTTCAAGCGATACGTCAGTTCGAAGCGTAACTTCAATGATCGAAATGTTTTTTTCAAGTAAATCAGTTACGACAGCATCAACGTTAGCTAAATCTGTAATCGTAACGACCGGAACGACTTGGTGACCGTTCAATAAATCAAGTATACCGTTTTGCATCATTTATCTATTACATAAGAAAACTTGCTCCTTCTTCACTTGAGCTTACCATTTGGCGCATTGGGGTGAACAATTCCCTTCCAAGTCCTTCTGTTAGAACCTCCTCGCGGATTTGAACCGTGCGAGATTCAACACCTTCGGAAAGACAAATTAATTCGCCAGAAACGCCATCCACGCGAATGATATCACCTGTTTTTATTTTTCCAATTGCTCCACCTTCTTTTGCCTCTGGAACAACGTGAATGGCAGACAATACTTTACCAGACGCCCCAGACATTCGACCATCAGTAACTAAGGCCACGTTGAATCCTCTTTTTTGAAGAATGGTAAGCGTTGGCGTTAATTGATGCAATTCCGGCATGCCATTTTGTTTTGGACCTTGATATGGAATTACAGCAACGAAATCTTTGTTCAATTCATCGTTTTTGAATGCTTTAATGAAATCGAGTTGCTCATGGAAAACGATCGCCGGTGCTTCAATGATGCGTTGATCTTCCGGTACGGCAGAAACTTTTACTACAGCACGTCCGATATTGCCCGTTACAATTTTAATTCCACCTTCACTACTGAACGGATTGTCTACCGGCCGCAGAATGGATTCATTCAAGGAAACAGTTGTTCCTGCTTCCCAAACAATTTCATCACCTTGAATTTTGGGTTCCTGCGTGAATTTTTTAAGCCCTTTTCCTAAAATGGTAGTTACGTCTTCATGCAGTAATCCGTGTTCAAGTAAAGAATGTACAATAAATCCTACTCCACCTGCTGCGTGAAAATGGTTGACATCTGCAGCCCCATTCGGGTAAACACGCGCAAGTAATGGAATAACTGAAGAGAGATCCGAAAAATCTTCCCAATTGATGATAATTCCAGCTGCTCTGGCTATAGCAATTAAGTGAATGGTATGGTTAGTCGATCCTCCTGTGGCCAATAATCCGATGATGCCATTTACGATGGTTTTTTCATCCATCATGTGCGCCATCGTATGCTCAAAATCTCCTTTTCGAATCAAGTCAACTAATGTTTTTACGGCAGCATCATTAAGTGCATCCCGCATAGGCGTTCTAGGATTCACAAAACTAGATCCCGGTAGCTGAAGCCCCATGATCTCCATCAACATCTGGTTGCTGTTCGCCGTACCATAAAATGTACACGTTCCAGGAGAGTGGTAGGAATCCGATTCTCCTTTTAACAATGCCGCCCGATCGATCTTCCCTTCTGCAAAATCCTGTCGAATACGCGCCTTCTCTTCATTGCTAATTCCAGTAGGCATCGGTCCTCCCGGGACAAAAACAGTAGGCAAATAACCAAATCGCAAGCTTCCAATTAAAAGTCCTGGTACAATTTTATCGCAAATTCCTAGGTTAAGTGTACCGTCAAACATGTGATGTGAAAGTGCAACAGCTGCCGATAATGCAATGACATCGCGACTGAACAAAGACAATTCCATTCCTACTTGTCCTTGTGTAACACCGTCACACATGGCAGGAACGCCGCCTGCAACTTGCGCTACAGCATTGTACTTGTTGGCAGAAGTTCTTAATCTGATAGGGTAGTCTTCATACACCTTGTGCGCGGATAACATGTCGTTATAGGCTGTAACAATTGCCAGGTTGGGTTGAACATCCTCCATTAGCACCGATTTATCGTGTGAACCGCATCCCGCAAAGGCATGGGCAAGGTTTCCACACTGCATCGATTGGCGATTAACACCAGTATTAAATTGACGCATCATCAGCTCCAGATAAGCAGTTCGTGAAGTTTTACTGCGTTCGATGATTCGATCAGTGACTTTTCTTACGTGTTCGTTCATAGCTATTGAGGAGAATAAAATACGGTTAATTCAGCCGATTGGCGCGCAACAATTGCAATGGGTAAATTGGTAGGAATGGCTTGATCGAGCACTTCTTTTTTCTTTTCACCAACAATGAGTAAATCGAGTTGCTTGGATTGGATAATTAGTTCCTTGCTGCAAGATATTCGTCGCGTTGGGTGAACAGGAGCTTCAGTACAAACCAATTCAATTTTGTTGTTAGATAGACTTTGTTCAGAAGATCGGTTACCTGGAAAAAGGGAAGCTGTATGTCCATCTTCTCCCATTCCGAGTAAGAGGTAATCGATGCGTCTTAAAAATGGCGCATAAGCAAGTTGTGCAGCTATTCTGTTCTCTTCTTCGTCGTTGGTGTAAAATACCATTGGAATGAGTTCGACATCTTCTGCCTGTGTAAAACATTCGCTCAATAAACGGAAGTTACTGTATTGATCATCGGAAGGAACGAACCGGTCATCAACCAAACCGATTTTTACATTTGACCACTGAATAGATCGTTCACTCAGCGCACGGTAAATAAAGGCCGGCGTGGATCCTCCAGAAAGCAACACATGCGCGTCACCATGTGCTGAAATTGCGGCATGGATGACCACTTCAATACGATCGACAAGTGCCAGTTGAAGGGCTTCTTTATGCTCGAAATCTTTATTGTTCATAGTTACTTGTCCGTGCACCATAATGGTTCACCATTGATTAATAAATTCCCCGGACCGGATGAACCAGCTTCGTAAAGGACATTCTTTATTTCCGCTTCGTTCCAAGCTTTTACAATCGATTCAATCCAAATCCATGCGGCTTCCAATTCATCTTGGCGCATGAATAACGTTTGATTACCGCGTAGGACATCCATAATAAGTCGCTCATATGCGTCAGGGAAGCGCTCACTAAATGAATCAACGTAATCTAGTTTTAATGAGATCGGTTTGTATCGGTAACCACCAGGACCAGGTAATTTGGTCATTTGCACCAACTCTATGCGTTCCTCCGGTTGCAAGCGAATGATCAATTTGTTTCCAGGAATTTCTCCTTGCTGCGGGAAAAGGTTATGTCGAACAGACCGAAAGTTGATCACAATTTCGGAACAACGAGAGGCCAATCGCTTACCTGTTTGCATGTAAAATGGCGTGTTTTTCCATCGCCAGTTATCAATATGCGCCTTGATGGCGACATATGTTTCGGTGTTGGATGAATATTTTTCAATGTCCTCCAGGTAGGAGTTCAGTTGCTCTCCATTCACCATTCCCCTGCTGTACTGACCACGAACAGTCTCTGCTTTAACGGATGTTTTATCGAGCAAACGAAGGGCTTTAATGACCTTGAGTTTTTCATTTCGAACAGCATCAGCTTCTAAACTGGCAGGTGGTTCCATCGCAACTAGACACAGCAACTGGAGCAAGTGATTTTGCACCATGTCCAAAAGTGCTCCACTTTTGTCGTAATAGTCACCTCGTTTTTCAACACCTAAACTTTCTGCAACAGTAATAAACACACTTTCGATGTGATCGGAATTCCAGGAGTATTCAAACAAGTGATTGGCAAATCGGAGCACCATCAAGTTTTGAACAGTTTCTTTGCCTAAGTAATGATCGATGCGGTAAATCTGATTTTCACTGAATGATTTACTGATTTTTTGATGTATTTCTTTCGACGAAACCAAGCTGTTACCCAACGGTTTTTCCAGAACAACTTTGCTTTTGCTGTTCACGAGACCTGATCGTTTTAAGCATTCACAGATCGGACCAAATGCGGATGATGGCGTCGATAAATAGTATACGCTTTGATACGTTGGGAATTCGTCGACGGCCTTTTTAATGGCTTCGTAATTGTCATCTGTGTGTTCTGGTATGATAAACAATTGAAACTTCTCAATGAATTGATTCAATTTCGATGCATTTACTTCATAGGATGATGACAACCGAATAAAACGCTTAATGTCCTCAAAAAAGGAGGCATGCTTGCGGTCAGATCGCGTGACAGGAAAAATTCTGAAGTCGCATTGCAACTGGTTATCAACAAATCGATGAAATAGCGCAGGGTATATTTTCCGAAAGGCTAAATCGCCATCGCCACCATAGACAATGGCATTAAAAGGTTTATTGATGGATGATTTTATAGATATCTGTGACATACAGTAACCATTGGTTTTTTCAAAATTAACACTTTACGTCAAATATACACTAAGTGTATACATTTCTTAACATAAAGTTGTAATTCACTAAAAACCAAAGTTGTCAAAACCATGTAGAATCAGTTCGTTGTACTTTTCTTCGTTGAAGACAAAATACTGTGACGGTTTGTGTGGTACACCAGCTTGACGTTCTTCGAGACTTTGTACCAGGTTTAATTTGAGCATTTTTCGCCTGAAATTCCGTTTGTCTAATTCTCTGCCGAGTATGACTTCGTACAATTTATGCAACTGTGATAAGGTAAATTTGTGGGGCAATAAATTAAATCCAATCGGTTGAATACGAATTTTCTGCTGCAATTTCGCAAAAGATGCTTTGAGAATCTCCATGTGGTCAAAGGCCAATTCATCTATATCCTCCAAAGGAATCCAAGCCGCAGATTTCGCAAAAGAGGATGGCTGCGGTTCATAATTGTTCATGTTAACCAAAGAGAAAAATCCAATCGTAATTACGCGTTCAGTTGGATTTTGTCGAACCGCCTTCAACCAGAGCTGATCCTTCGGGTTGTTCAATCGGTTGGGGTCTCCAAATGCCCCTACTTGCTCCAGGTAAATTTCATCAAGCCCAGTGAGTTCGTATAAAACACGTGATGCTGCCGTATCCAGGTTTTCTCCTTCAAAGATCAAATCCCCAGGTAACGCCATACTTTGTTCAACCCCGTTTATCGCTTCTCGCTCAATAAGTAGTACCTTAATTTGGTTGAGGTCAAATCCAAAAATTACACAATCCGCCGAAACGCGCGGATTTAACTCGTGTCGATTTTTTGAGTCCATAATCAAAGGTATAAAAGAAATCAATATATTCGCAAAGTGTATATTTGACACAAAGCATAAAAACTTGATTACTTAAACTATGTTATTAATTATTGAAAGCGGTTCTACTAAAAGCGATTGGGTGTTACTCGATAACGATCAACGAACCTATTTTTCCACTATTGGATTGAATCCATATTTTCACAATGAAGATGCTGTTGAATCAGCAATTAATGCCAATCGTGAATTAGCCGATCTCGGTGATAAAATCAATTCAGTTTATTTTTACGGGGCTGGTTGCTCGGCTGATCATTTGAATGCCATTATCAAAAGAGGTATCCAACGGGTATTTAAGCACGCAAAAATTGTGATTGATCATGACCTCACTGCTTGCGCATATGCTACATATACAGGTGAACCTGCCATTTCGTGTATCATAGGAACCGGGTCGAATTCTTGCTTTTTTGATGGTAAAGCTGTAAGCGAAAAAGTCCCTGCTCTTGGTTACATACTTGGAGATGAAGGAAGTGGCACGTACATGGGAAAAAGATTATTGGCTGATTACTTATACAATAGATTGCCTGAATCTTTACACGCTGCTTTGCGCAATGAAGCTGGACTTACCAAGGATGAAATTGTTGACCATGTCTACAAACAGCCGAATGCGAATGTCTATTTGGCATCTTTCGTACCGATCATCTATAAATTCAAAGATGAAGTGTATGTGAAGCGATTGGTGGTTGAAGGCTTCAAACAATTTTTATCTGTGCATGTGTGTTCGTTCGATAATTACAAGGAAGTCCCTGTACATTTCGTAGGTTCCATTTCGCGTCTTTTTCAGCAAGAGCTCGAAGAAGCTTGTGCATATTATGAGGTAAGATTAGGTAATGTAGTGCAAAAACCAGTAGATGGCCTCGTGAATTACCACCAGAAATATTTACATGTTGAATCTCAAGTAACGCATAGATAATGAAAGCAATTAGTTCAATTTTATGTCTGCTGTTTTCCGTTTTAGGATTTGCACAGATGCCCGCCAATACTGCTCCTGAATGGTCGAAAAATGCAACAATTTATGAAGTAAACATCAGGCAGTTTAGCAAAGAAGGTACCTTTTCTGCGTTCCAAAAACACTTGCCACGTCTCAAGGCAATGGGTGTGGATATTTTATGGTTAATGCCCATTCACCCGATTGGCGAAAAGAACCGCAAAGGATCACTCGGAAGTTATTACGCGGTCAAAGACTACAAAGCAGTGAATCCGGAATTCGGAACGTTAGCGGACTTTAATGCCCTTGTGAAAAGTGCGCATGATCTTGGGATGAAACTAATCATCGATTGGGTTGCTAACCATACTTCACCTGACAATGTATGGGTAGATCAAGGCCATAAAGATTGGTACACATTGGATTCAACGGGAAATCTTCAACCAACCATTGGTACAGATTGGTGGGATGTGGCTGACTTGAACTTCGATAACCCACACATGCGCACTGAAATGATCGAATCCATGAAGTTTTGGTTGACTGCCTCAAACATTGATGGGTTTAGATGTGACGTGGCTGGTTGGGTTCCACTCGATTTTTGGGTAACCGCAAAACGGGAATTGGATAAGGTAAAGCCGATCTTTTTTCTCGCTGAATCAGAAGGTCCAGAGCAACACCAAGCATTTCACATGACTTACGGATGGGAGCTCCACCACCTCATGAATAAAATAGCTCAAGGGAAAGAGAATATTGATGTGTTGAGAGCTTACCTCGAAAAAGATAAATCCTATCCAACTTCGGCATACCGGATGAGTTTTACTTCCAATCACGATGAAAACTCCTGGAATGGAACAGAAATGGAACGAATGGGTGAAGCTCGACATGCCATGGCAGTGTTTTCAGCGACATTCATCGGGATGCCATTGATTTACAACGGACAAGAAACCAGCCTCGACAGAAGATTGCTGTTCTTCGAAAAAGACAGTATTTCTTGGGATAAAATGGATTTGGTCGATTTCTACACAAAATTGAACACACTTTTCCATGAAAATCAAGCACTTTGGAATGGCCAATATGGAGCCAAACCACAATTGATCTCTGAGGTAAGTGAAAAGGATGTCCTTGTGTTTTCTCGCGAGAAAAATGGAGATAAAGTCCTTGTGATCATCAACCTTTCCAATAAAACGAAATCATTCAAGTGTACATCAAACGCGTTAAAAGGAAAGTACACTGAGTTGTTTTCCGGTAAGACAGTAAAATTGAAATCCAGTGTATCCATGGAACTTAAGCCGTGGTCGTATACTGTTTATGCAAGAACTTCTAAAAAATAAACCATGAGTAACACCACTACTGTAAAAGGGAAACCGAGACTTTCGTTCTGGCAAATCTGGAATATGAGCGTTGGTTTTCTTGGAATTCAAATGGGATTTGCTTTACAAAATGGTAACGCAAGTAGAATCTTAACCGATTTTGGCGCCGACATTGAAAGCCTTTCGTGGTTCTGGTTGGTCGCACCACTAACAGGTATGATTGTCCAGCCAATTATTGGTTATTGGAGCGACAGAACATGGTCTAAACGACTGGGAAGAAGACGTCCGTTTTTTCTAGGGGGAGCCATTATCGCCTGTATCGCATTGGTGCTTTTACCGAATGCCGATCAATTCACTTCTGTTTTTCCAGCCCTTCTTGTTGGTGCCGGATTTTTAATGTTAATGGATGCTTCGTTCAATATCTCCATGGAGCCTTTTCGTGCATTAGTAGCGGATAATTTGCCGGATGATCAGAGCACAAAAGGGTTTTCCATCCAAACCGTACTTATCGGAATTGGTGCTGTTGTTGGTTCGTTTTTACCTTGGATTCTGACCAATTGGTTTGGCGTTCCAAACGATTTACCGAACGTTAAGGTGCAACCGAATGTCATTTACGCATTCTACATTGGAGCAGTCGTCTTTATGATTGCCATTCTTTGGACGGTGCTCAAAACAAAAGAATATTCGCCTCAAGAACGCATCGACATGGGAATCATTCCGGAAGAAAAGATCAAAGAAAAGCTTACCATTCCAAAAACCATGTGGATTTTAGGTGTCGTGCAGTTTTTTTCCTGGTTCGGACTTTTCTGTATGTGGGTATACACCACAACTGCACTTCGCGAACACACGTATGGCTTGGAAAGCATGGACGAGTTGAAACGTCTTGTAGCCACTCCAGAACAAAGCGCTGCTGCTATGAAACAGCTTAAATTGAGTGAGGATTTGGGAGATTGGGTCGGTATTCTTTTTGGAATCTACAATGGTGTATCAGCCATTTTCGCTATGCTAATCCCGGTAATTGCTAGAAAATTAGGGAAGGCAAGAACACATTTTGTGGCGCTTTTTTTAGGCGGTATCGGATTGATTATCACGTATTTCATGCCCGATAAATACACCATGATCATTCCGATGTTGTTTATTGGAATTGCATGGGCGAGTATTCTAGCGATGCCTTACGCAATGCTTTCTAATGTCATTCCGCCAGCGCGAATGGGCATATTCATGGGGATTTTTAACTTTTTTATTACGTTGCCACAAATTGTCAGCGCATTATTTGCCGGACCGATTGTCACACATGTGTTTGGCAATAATGCCATTTATGCGTTAGTTCTAGGCGGGGCAATGATGGTAATTGCTTCCTTGATTACACTTACAATAAAAAATGAAAATTAAAGGATTACTTTTTGATTTAGACGGCGTATTGGTGAACACGGAGCACAACCACTTTTTGGCATGGAAACGCACGGCTGATTCGCTTGGGATTCCTTTTGGTGAAAAGGAAAATGAAGAACTAAAGGGGGTGAGTAGAGTGGACTCATTGATCAAAATTCTCGAATTCGGTGGAAAGACGATCGATCAAGAAACGTTCAATGAATTGCTGCAAAGTAAAAACGCCTTTTACCTTGAGTCTATCAAACAACTGTCGGAAAACAATCTGCTTCCCGGCGTACTTGACTTGCTAAAGGAAGCAACGGCGTCAGGAATTAAACTAGGCGTAGGTTCTTCAAGTAAGAATGCAAAGTACATCTTATCCAGGTTGAACATTACCGATTATTTTGATTGCATTGTCGATGGAAACGACGTGCTAAAACCTAAGCCTCACCCTGAAGTCTTTCTAAAGGGGGCACAACATTTTGAACTTTCCCCAGCTGAATGTATCGTTTTTGAAGATGCAGCCAGCGGGATTCAGGCAGCAAAAGATGGAGGATTCCTTGCCATAGCCGTTGGAAATAAACCAATTGCCCAAAAGGCCGACTACTACTTTGATGATTTGACACAATTTAGACTCGAAGATTATGCATAACTTATTCGAAATTGACGAATGGAAAATTAGTGAGAACGCATTTGATCCTGCCAAGCAAGAGGAAGCTGAAAGTATTTTCTCGATAGGCAACGGTTCTTTTGGTCAACGAGCGAATTTTGAAGAAGATTATTCTGGTAAAACGTTACAAGGAAGCTATGTAGGAGGGGTTTATTACCCCGACAAAACACGTGTGGGTTGGTGGAAGAATGGTTATCCAGAATACTTCGCTAAAGTCCTGAATGCCTGTAATTGGATTGGAATTCGCGTTGAATTAGACGGACAAAAACTTGACTTGAATAACGTATCTGTGCGTTCGTTTTATCGGGAGCTTGATATGTACAAAGGTACTTTGACAAGGACCTTTAAGTGCACGTTTGATAATGGACACGAATTGGAAATCAACTCACTTCGATTCTGTTCCATGCACAACGACGAAATTGCAGCTATTCAGTACCAGGTTACTCCGCTCAATTTTTCAGGGAACATCAAGTTTACGTTATACCTTGACAACAATGTCACCAATTCAGATGCAAATTACGACGAGTTTTTCTGGCAGAGAGATGCTGAGCGCATTGGTGTGCGAAAAGGTGTGGTGAGTGCACGGACGAAAAAAACCAATTTTTTAGTGGCTACCGCTATGCGCTTTTCGTTTTGGGCTGATGGAGAAATTGTAGACATTCATCCAAATTCAGCGCAAAGAGACCTATATGTGGACAACCATTTTGAGCACTACACAGAAAAAGGTAAGACCTACACGATAAAAAAATACGTCAGTGTAACGTCCTCGTTGAATCACTCAGAATTCAATACCGTAGCTGCTGCCATTAACAATGTGACCGCTGCCTACGTGGGTGGGTTCGATAAAATGTACGACGAACATACTGCTGCTTGGGCGGAAATATGGAAAAATGCGGACATTCAAATTCAAGGTGATACTTCTGCTCAGCAAGCGATTCGTTTCAATATTTTCCAACTGTACCAAACATACACAGGTAAAAACCCTAAGTTGAATATCGGTCCGAAAGGATTCACTGGTGAAAAATACGGTGGCGCTACCTATTGGGATACTGAAGCGTACTGCATTCCTTTTTACCTCAAAACCGCACCTCCAAAAGTAGCCCGCCAGTTGCTAAAGTACCGTTACGATCAATTGGAAAAAGCCATTGAGAATGCTGAGAAATTAGGATTTAAAAACGGCGCAGCGCTTTACCCAATGGTCACCATGAACGGGGAGGAATGCCACAATGAATGGGAGATTACTTTCGAAGAAATTCACCGTAATGGCGCAATTGCCTTTGCGATTTATAACTACTTAAGGCACACCAACGATTGGGACTATGTCCGCGATTTTGGTATTCCTGTACTTAATGCGATTGCTCGTTTTTGGGCTCAACGATTCAATTGGTCGACAGCAAAGAATCAATTTGTGATGCTTGGGGTAACAGGTCCAAATGAATACGAAAACAACGTAAACAATAACTGGTATACTAATTACATCGCAAAGTGGTGCTTGAATTATGCCCTCGAATTGAACGTGAAGTTTCCGAAAAATACCAATTGCTTGTCCGATAAAGAAGTAGCGGACTGGAAACATATCGTGCAGAATGTATACCTACCACAAATGGAGAATTCTCCCATCTTCCTGCAACAAGATGGATTCCTGGATAAGGATTTGAAACCGGCCGCGTCGATTCCTGCGCAAGAACGACCGATTAACCAACATTGGTCGTGGGACCGTATTTTACGCTCCCCTTACATTAAACAAGCCGATGTCCTTCAGGGAATTTACCTCTTTGAAGAACATTTTACCACTGAGGTGATCGAAGCCAATTTCAATTACTATGAGCCAATGACAGTGCACGAATCTTCGTTGTCTCCATGTATACATTCCGTTTTGGCAGCGCGCATTAATCAAGAGGCTAAGGCATATGAAATGTACCTGAGAACATCACGTTTAGACCTTGACGATTACAACAAAGAAGTAGCTGAAGGTTTACACATCACAAGTATGGCAGGTACATGGATGAGTATTGTAGAAGGCATGGCGGGTATCCGAGTGAAAGAAAATAGCTTAGTCATCAATCCAATCATTCCAGCTAATTGGACGTCCTACACATTCAGGTTGTTTTTTAGGAATGAACCAATTGAACTGTCCATGGCAGAACAAACCTTAACAATTAGAAATTTAGGGAACATCGCCATTGATTTAATTGTTTATGGTGAAAACTACACCTTGAATGCCAATGAAATCATCGATGTCAAAAGATAAGTTTAAACTAAATTCTCAGTAATATGATGCGCTTTTCATCCGTACGAACGACACTTTTGGGTTGCTTACTTCTTTTTCAGCTGTCAACTGCTGATGCGCAAACGAATCCAACAAACCGCCAAATCGTTCTGCAAGGATTTTGGTGGGATTATTGGAACGCGAATTACCCAAACGATTGGGCAAATTACCTTACAGAGTTGGCGCCCCGATTGAAGGCAATGGGTATCGATGCGGTTTGGATTCCACCTACGCTGAAGAATACCGGAACAAACAGTGTCGGTTACGCTCCTTTTGATCATTACGACCTTGGGGATAAATACCAGAAAAATTCGCCGCATACCAGAATGGGGGATAAAGATGAGCTACTCCGTATGATGGCTGTTTTGAAAGCCAATGGAATTGACGTAGTTCAGGATATTGTGCTCAATCACATTACTGGAGCTGGAAGTGCTGCTGGACAAGGAGGAAATGACCCTTTGGCAATAGATGATGGTTCAACCAATAAATTCAAGAATTTCAGGTATTCGTGCTATGCGACTCCGGCAACAAATGAAACAAGTGCCAATTACCTTGCAAGGCAAGGAAGATTTCCAAAAAATTGGCAAAACTTTTACCCTAATCCAGGAAATCCTTGCTGCACGAATGAAATCAATTCACCTTACTGGGGACCAGATATTTCATATGAATCGACTGGATATGGTCAAAGTAGTAATGCGCTTTACAATCCTACACAGTCTTCCAATTACATGCGTGACGGCATGAGAAATTGGTTGATCTGGAACAAAAAGCAAATGGGTTGGGATGGCGTGCGAATTGATGCAGTCAAACACTTTCCTACCTATGCGACTGAAGATTTCCTTTGGAACTTGCAATTTGGTTCGCTTTGGGCAAGTGGTGGATGGGATATGTTTGCAGTAGGTGAATGGGTTGGTGGCGCAGCTGAATTGGATAACTGGGCCAACGCTGTGCAAAATCGGGCAGGGACATTCGATTTTAGTTTGCGCAATGCACTTACAGGAATTATTTCGGGCAATGGCAATTTCGATTTAGGAACTGTTCCTGGTTTCCAGCAATCCAACCGTCAACGTACCGTTCCATTTATAAATAACCACGATACATACCGACCGATTTTAACTACCCAAGGCAATTACAACGGGTGGAATTCCTCTAGCCAACTTGCTAGTCAAATAGAGCCACTTGATGTGCGAAGAAGTGTTGCTGCAGCAATCGTATTAGCTGTGGATGGTGCGCCTCAAGTGTTTTTTGAAGACCTTTTTAATATCGGTTACAACGGCAATCGATTCAATCACTTCCCAACTGATAACGTGGCTTTACCCGTGTTTTCAGACATGGAGAACTTGATTTGGTGCCACCAAAACTTGCGTTTCAAAGAAGGTGCTTACCTCGTGCGATGGCAAGCTGCTGATGCCCTAGTTATTGAAAGGGAAGCAAAAGCACTAATCGCAGTTAACGACAATTGGTCGAACTGGCAAACAGTAACTAACCTCCAAACAGCTTGGTCAGATGGTACGGTATTAAAAGATTACTCCGGAGCAAATGGAACAGCTACAATAACTGTGTCAAATGGCGGTAAGGTGACATTTTCAATACCTCCGTGTGACGGTACTGCAGGTGCTGGTAGGAGAGGGTATTGCGTTTGGGCTCCTGATGGGGCTTCGACGAATTACAATCGCCCGGCAAAACGAATTACGCAGGAGTGGGAAATGGCGGACGATTTAGGGGATAGCCATCCACTTTCATTACAGCAAGGAGGTCGTTTGCCTAACAATAGCGACGATTGTCGCGTAGTAGGTAGGATTTTCGTAAAACAAGGCGAACAAGTCAACCTTGAGCTTTATCCGGAATTAGCAAATGAATCGCTGGTTGTAATCTACAATGATCTGAATTGTTTAGCCATCGACTCAACACAGGGGACAGGAGCAATTTTCGATTCGATTGTACCCAATTACACAGGTTGGCTTACGGTAAAAGTGAAAAATGCAACAGCATCTCAACCAGGTCAAAAATGCTATGTAAAATTGAATTATTTGGCACCTGAGGTAGTCAACACAACGGGTACTAAAAATAAATGTGCATGCGTTACCGCCTCATCCTCAGGCATTCAAGAACTCAATGAATCGGATAACTTGAATATTTTCCCTAATCCTGCACAGGATAAATTGTCACTTGAATCATCCATTCCATTTACGTCAAAAGCTATTGTGCGCATTATCGATTTAGAAGGAAAAGTACTAAGCACAACGACCACTGAAAAAGCACTTATGGAAGGAGTTGATGTCCGTTCGTTAGTACCAGGTATGTACATGCTGGAACTGAGCGACGAACAATTCATTATCCGCAAACCATTTGTAAAAAACAATTAATCAATACAAGTGCGATGTTGAAAATTGCAATTAACGGATTTGGAAGAATTGGACGATTGGCTTTTCGTGTCGCATCCGCTCGTCCGGATGTCGAAGTTGTAGCCATCAATGATTTGCAAGAAATCGATTACTTGGCGTATATGCTGAGGTACGATTCTACTCACGGTATATTCAACGGAGAAGTCACTATTCAAAATGGGCAGCTGATTGTTAACGGAAAGCCTATTCGTGTTACTGCTGAAAAAGAAGTGAATCAATTGAATTGGGGAGCTTTAGATGTCGATTGTGTACTCGAATGTACAGGACAGTTTCTTACGCAAGATTCGGCAGGAAATCACATTACAGCTGGAGCTAAGAAGGTTATCATTTCAGCGCCAGCGAAAGATGATACCCCAACGTTTGTCATGGGAGTGAATTCAGACCGATTAACGCCTTCCCATACGATTATTTCAAATGCGTCATGCACTACGAACTGTCTAGCACCAATCGTGAAAGTGCTGAACAATCATTTTGGGGTGCTTGAAGGATTAATGACTACTGTTCATGCTGTAACAGCAACACAGAAAACTGTAGATGGTCCATCTGCAAAAGATTGGAGAGGAGGACGAGGCGCATATCAGAACATTATTCCGTCATCCACAGGAGCAGCTAAGGCGGTAAGCTTAGTTATCCCAGAAATGAAAAATAAGTTAACCGGAATGTCATTTCGTGTTCCTGTTGCCGATGTATCAGTCGTAGACTTAACTGTTCGACTTGAAAAACCTACTTCGTATGCGGCCATTTGTGCGGCTATGAAAGCCGAGGCTGAAGGCCAACTGAAAGGAATTTTAGGGTACACAGAAGATGACGTAGTATCCACCGATTTTTTAGGTGATTCGAGAACAGCTGTCTTTGATGCAAAAGCAGGAATTGAGTTGAATAACCAATTTTTTAAAGTAGTAGCGTGGTACGACAATGAATGGGGGTATTCAAACAAATTGATCGATCTCGCTCAGTACTGGTTTAAGGTTTAACAGCGATGAAAAACATAAAAAAAACCCATCACAACAATAGAATGTGATGGGTTTTTTCATTGAAACTGTAATTTCCTTAATGCTTTACAAAGTTACCGTTTGAATAGCCTTTGTCGGTTTCAACCAATACGCAGTAGTTCCCCGATTTTAATGCAGATACATCAAGCACTACTGTTGACTTCGAGATTTCCTCTTTAGTAACAACCTTCTGGCTAACTACGCTTCCGCTCAGATCAACCACACGAATTGTTGCACGTGAAATACCGTCTGTCGGAAAAGTAATCGAAAGTTGAGATTCAGTGGGATTTGGAAAAATATTGATCGGCAGCGACTCATCTACCAACGCCTCAAGAGAAACAGTAGAGGTAATCTCAGGCTGACTTAATTTCGTGGTGGTGTAAATGCGGTATTCAGCTGGATCGAGCGTTAATTGCATATTGACATTACTCACGTTAATGCTGTCTCCCGTAAAGTATTCATACCACCAGCCGGTTGTCGTGAATCCAGCGAATGCCTGCGATGCTTGTACATTGAAATTCGACAAAACCAATACATCCATCGATGGGTGCGTGTAGATCATTTTTTTAATCGGTGACGTAAGCGAATAACTAAACGTTCCCTCTTTAAACACCGGTTGACTCGTTCTCAAGTTGAGTGTTGCTTTATAGACTTCATACAATTGCCTTCTGTTCACGTTCTGCCAATAATTCCATAAAATAGGTTTGTTACACGTTCTGCAAGGCACATCAATTGAAATATCGTAACCCAATTCTCCAAATTGCCAGATCATTTTTGGTCCAGGAGTGGTGATCATGGTCACTGCTGCTGCTTGAGCTCTGAGCAACGCTATATTCGGAACTTTTACATTGTGTGAGGTATTCGTCGAATTTCCTGCTGTTAGGCATTCAAACATGCCACGTTCTTCATCGTGACTTTCAACATACGTAACAAGGTGAGGAACTGACCAGCCTCTTGACGTATGAATTCCATTTGAAAAATTGGATGAATAACCTTTCATAGCTTGATGGTAATCATAGGTCAAATTCCCCCAAAGTAACATACCATATTCAGCGAGTTGCTTTTCCTCATTATTATCTGTCCAATGTTCTAAAATGATGTATGCCTCAGGATTAAAGTTCCAAATCGTATCCACCATTCGTTTTAAGATATCAATCCGCGTGTTACTGTATCCAGCAGCACTGTTCACAAATCCCTTGGTATAATCGAACCGGAAACCATCCAAATGATACTCTTCTAACCAAAAGCGGTTAACTCGATCAATATATTCTTTAGTCGCTTGTTTTTCGTGATTTAAGTCATAACCCCAACAATAAGGAGGGTGTGGACAGATGGCGTTGAACCAAGGATTATTTGTTGCTGGTCTCTGATTTACCGCATCCCAATACATGTTAACCATCGGACTCTGTCCAAACGTATGGTTTAACGCGATATCCAATATGACCGCTATTCCTCGGGAATGACAAGCGTCAACGAACTGTTTGAAATGCTCTGGGGTTCCATAATACTTATCTAAAGCCATATGAAAACTAGGATTGTAGCCCCAACTTTCATTGTTTTCAAACTCCCCAACTGGCATCAATTCTATCGCATTGATACCCAAACTATCGAGGTAATCTAATGTATCAATCAATGTAAGGTAATTGCGGGCAGCTACGAAATCACGAACCAATAATTCGTATACCATTAATTCCGATTTGGCTGGCCGCGTATAATTGTCGTGTTGCCAGTTGAATGGCGTTGGATTCGTTTCAAACAAGCTAATAAATCCGGTGGTTTCTCCTGTTGGGTATGCGTATGGATTCGGATAGGTTATTGCCCCAATCGACTGATCGTTGTTTGGATCAGCAATGCGTTCGCTCAATGGGTCAGCCAATTTTAGCGATCCATCAATGAAAAATTGATAGCCAAATGTTGTATTTGGAGTTAAATTGGTTAACTGAATCCACCACGTGGTTGAATCCAACGATAAATTCATGTGATTCGAAATGCTTGGTGTCCAGTTGTTAAAATCACCCAAAAGATAAATGTTGTTCTTTTCAGGTGCATAAAGTTGTATAATGGCGCTCGTATCAGACAAGCGATTAATTCCGTTTTTCGTTCCTGCTGGGGGATTAATATAAGTAATAGCAGGGTTGACAATATAGGTAATAGAATCAGTAATGGTTTGACTTCCATTGGAGGCAGTGAATTCAATGGTGTGCTCCCCTGGATTTGTTACGTTTAAGGTGTGGTTAATTTCGTTTAGGTTGGAAACCGTTGCGAGAACGTTGCCATTGTCTTTTAATGTTAACTGCGCATTTTGATTGGATTTTCCGACAATATTTATGGCATCACCAAGATCTACAACTTGGCTGCTTGTAGGTGAAAAAAGTTTGGCCAAAAATCCGGCATTTGTAGGGTAGATGTCGTAAAATATATCTGAACCATCGACTTCCCTTCCCACGCTTGTTCCTGTCGCATTTCTAAAAACGAATGCTAATTTTTGCACTTGTGTGGTTGAAGGAAAACCATAGAACGCATCAATATCAATTGTAATTTGATGCAAATTTCCACCAAGATTGGTCATCTGTACACTGGCATCTGCGGTACCCCAAGTTCCTTGGACATGCAGCCAGTTCGTTGGAGAAGTGCTTTGACTGGTTATGACACCGGTATGCGCATATACCGTTCCTACTCCACTTAACGCACCGTTTCCTTCAGAGGCATCGTAGATGATGGTCACCACATCATCAACCGTTGGAAATGCTGGACTAACATCCAGAATTTGAGCGTGTACATTCGTGGAAAGTGCAGTGAAAATTATGCTTGCGATGTGTAGTAACCTTCTCATAACCAATTTATTTAAGTTAAAAAAAGCCCGAACTTTCGCTCGGGCTTTTCCGAATTAAAACCGAAAAATTATTTCTTGATAAGTTTTCCTGTTACTGTGCTTTCTCCAGCTTGGATAGTGTAAATGTAGCTACCTGCGTTCAATGCTGCAGTGTTTACGTCAACACTGTTTACATTAGAAACTACTGATGTAGCAACGATCTTACCAGCTAAGTCAACGATTGTAATAGCTACCTCGTTTGCTCCGTTAGTATTGAACGTGAAGTTAGCAGTTTCATTAACTGGGTTAGGAGAAACAACAACGTTAGAAATTGCTTCTTCTGAAATACCCGCTAAACAGCTTGCACACGCATCCCAAACGAAACATAATGTAGTGTTCGTAGTTGGAATAGTTAACGTACGGTTGATGTTACCTCCACCGTCATCAATTCCACATCCACCTGAGGCGATTGTGTTTGCTGGATCTGTTCCTTCATTTGAACCCCAATCTCCGTTCACAAATTTGTACAATTGAGTACCACCAATATTTGCAGCTGGATAAGTTACATCAATTGACCAAATACCGTTTCCAAGATCAGTCATCGCGTTGGAAGCGTCTGATGGTGTCCAGCTTGCATTAGTTGCGCCGTTGTCACCGAAATTTCCACCGATACGGATTCCGTTAGGTGCAAGTGTGTTACCTGCTGCTATGTAAGCAGTAACATCTACTTTGTAAGTTACAGTTACCTGGCTATGCGCAGCAAAACCAAAAGCAACCATTGCTAAAAGAGTAAAAACTTTTTTCATAGAAAAGATTTAAATGTTAATAAATAGTTTAATCAACTAACATTGATTTCATCAATAGTTAGTGTCAAATTGACGTTTAAAAGTATAAAAAAAATAGATTCATCACGAAATGCAACGTTTTTTTTCAAACGAAATATGTTCAATTAGGAATGCGATTTAGTCATTTGAACAAATAATGAAGTAGATTAGTTGCAATTATTTGGCGTTTTAAATAAAGCCAAAACGCGCCAATTAAACGCTTCCCATTCTTAGGTTCTTCATTAATTTGTCCGTAATGCAATTTAAAATAGCTTTGCACCTTCAATAAGTGATAAGATCTTTAACGTATGCTTTCAAAAAAAACCGATAAAAAACTCTTCCTGCTCGATGCTTATGCGCTGATTTACCGTGCCTATTTCGCGTTTGCCAAAAATCCAAGGGTGAATTCTCAAGGACAAAATACTTCCGCCGCTTTCGGATTTACCAATGTACTTATTGATGTAATCAAAAACGAACAACCGACTCACCTTGCAGTCGTTTTCGATCCTCCCGGAGGTTCAACACAACGACAATCCGATTTTGAAGCGTATAAAGCGCACCGCGAGGAAATGCCCGAAGACATTCGATCCATGATTCAACCCATTAAACGAATAGTTGATGCGTTTAACGTCCCAATTCTTGAAGTCAATGGATACGAAGCCGATGACGTAATTGGTGCCATGGCAAAATTGGCTGAAGAAAGAGGGTACACGACGTACATGATGACGCCCGATAAGGATTACGGTCAATTGGTCACGGAAAATAGTTTTATATACAAGCCGGGAAGAGGTGGAAATCCGCCTGAAATTTTAGGTGTTGCTGAAGTATGTGCGCGTTTTGAAGTTGAACACCCGCTCCAGGTGATTGATATCCTTGGTTTGTGGGGCGATGCTTCCGATAACATTCCGGGAATTCCAGGGATTGGCGAAAAAACGGCTAAGGCACTAATCAAAAAATACGGTTCACTCGAATCCATCATCGAACATGCGCATGAACTCAAAGGAAAGCAACAAGAGAACGTAATCAATTTTGCTGATCAGGGAAGAATTTCAAAGTCGCTTGCAACAATTATTACGGATATCGATGTCGAGTTTGATGACGAGGCTCTTAAAATGTGTCCTGTTGATAGTGAAAAGGTCAAAGAAATATTTACGGAGCTAGAGTTTCGAAACCTCGCTAAACGCGTGATCGGTGAAGAAATAGTCGTTACCGCTAAACCCGCTGCTCAAACTGCCGATAGTGCGCAACTTGATTTATTCGGCGTGCAAAGCATGTTGGTTGATCAAGATCCTAATCCAACCGCAGGACTAAAAACAATCGCAACTGAAAAACCAAGCTACCACCTCATCACACTTCCTGAGGAACGTAAGGAATTACTCGAATTATTACTTTCCAAAACCGAAGTATGTTTTGATACAGAAACCACCAGTTTGGAGCCACAACACGCTGATTTGGTTGGTTTGTCGTTTTCATACAAAGCGCGTGAGGCTTTTTATGTTGCCATACCGCTTGATTTCAATGCAGCAAAGTCAATCGTTCACGAATTTGCGCCCCTTTTTACCGCGAAAGGAATCGAAAAAATTGCGCACAATATGAAGTACGACCTCAAAGTACTCGGGCGTTACGGGATGCAGGTAGAGGGACCGACATTCGACACGATGGTTGCGCATTACCTGATCAATCCTGAATCCAAACAGAGCATGGACTTTCTTGCCGGATTTTACCTGAATTACCAACCGATTTCCATCGAGACATTAATCGGTAAAAAAGGGAAAAATCAAGGGAATATGGGCGATTTAGCTCCGGAAGAGGTTTCGGATTATGCGTGTGAAGATGCAGACATTACCTTTCAACTTAAGCAATTGTTCGAACCAGAAATTCAGAAAGATCACTTACGGCACCTGTTTTACGACATCGAAATGCCATTGGTTCATGTACTTAAAGACATGGAAAACGAAGGTGTAGCGATTGATGTGGATGGATTAAAAGCCTATTCAAAGGAACTCGAAGTGAAACTGGTTGAATTGGAAGCTGGAATAAAGATAGACGCGGGTGTTCCGTTCAATGTCGATTCACCAAAACAATTGGGCGAAGTCCTCTTCGATCACTTGAAAATTGATCCCAAAGCGAAAAAAACAAAAACTGGACAATACGCAACTTCAGAGGATATTTTGAGCAAGCTGGAACATGCACACCCAATAATCCCAAAAATACTGGAATACCGACAGTTGCGTAAGCTCAAAAATACGTACGTAGACCCATTGCCTTCAATGACTGATCCCGTTGATGGCCGAGTACACACCAACTACATGCAAACGGTAACCGCAACCGGTCGATTGAGTTCAAACAATCCAAACCTGCAGAACATTCCGATCAAAACGGAAAAAGGACGCGAAATTCGAAAAGCATTCGTCGCTCGAGATAAAGAACACCTCTTGATGGCAGCCGATTATTCCCAGATTGAGTTGCGCATTATTGCAGCATTAAGTGGCGACAAGCAAATGATTGATGCGTTCAGGAATAAACACGATATCCACATTGCGACTGCTTCAAAAGTCTTTCACGTTCCAATGGATGAGGTTACCCGCGATCAACGATCTGCTGCAAAGGCTGTAAACTTTGGAATTATTTACGGTCAATCGGCATTTGGGTTGGCGCAAAGTTTGAATATTTCCCGCACTGAAGCGAAAGGCATTATAGATAGTTACTACGAACAATTTCCTGCGCTTCGTAGCTACATGGATAAGGTGGTGCACGATGCACGCGATAATGGATATGTGGAAACGATCATGAAACGCCGAAGGTATTTACCAGATATCAATTCCGCTAATGCGATGGTAAGAGGCTATGCAGAACGAAACGCAGTCAATGCACCAATTCAAGGATCGGCCGCAGATATCATCAAATTGGCCATGATCAAAATTCATCACGCGATGAAGGAATCAACGTTAGCCTCCAAAATGATTCTTCAGGTACACGATGAATTGGTGTTTGATGTAGTGAAAGATGAAGTGGATCAAATGAAAGTGCTTGTCCGCGAGTGTATGGAAACGGCGGTCGAAATGGAGGTGCCACTTGATGTGGAAGTGGAAGTTGGAGTAAACTGGTTAGACGCGCATTGAGTTGATGGGCGTTCAAAAGTTCAATGGAGAATTGGAACCAATTGAAGTTTTGAATCTTGATGCAACTCTAATTTCAACGAACGCATTCGTGCATATTTACTTTATTCGTAAATTAGATTTAATTTAATTTCAATGGGATTAACTATTCGCATTCACGACACATCCAAACCAGAAGTGAAAGAATTTCTGAATTATGTTCGTTCATTAACATTTGTGGAGATTGAAGAAGATGAAATTGTATTAAATGAATTGCAAGTAAATGCAATTGAGGAGGCCCGCTCGCTTTACGAAAAAAATGGTGGAAAAACACACGAAGAGGTTTTAAATATTCTTAAAAGTAAACATCCAAAGGCATTCAAATCATGAAGGTTTTTTGGTCTGAAATGGCCGAAAAAGACTTTGAAAACAACATTCTCTATCTGATTAACAATTGGGATGAACATGTCACGCAACAATTCACTTTTGAATTAGAACGTGTATTAACCATTATTCGAATAAATCCTGAAACATTTCAATACGACCAAATTGTAAAATGCCATATCGTCCCCATTACAAAACACATAACTCTTTTTTACGAAGTTCACGCGAATGAAGAATTGGTAATACTTCGGCTTTGGAACAATTACCAACATCCAAGTAAATTTGTTACTAAAACGAAAAAATAGAGAAATTTTTAGATTTCAACTTTTGTTTAATCTAATTCTAATCTTTAAATCCGGGATAAGCGCTGTTTAAAATGTTCAATGGAGAAATGGAACTATTTTACTCATAAAGTTTTAAACGTTCGAATAATTCACACCCCATTATCCCAATCGTAAATCCCATCCGCGTTGGCTCAATACATGTAAAAGTGTAACCATTTCCTGAGCGTCGGTAACCTGTTTATAAAGATGATTGAACTTCAACGTACTTCCCGTTTTTTCTGGGTTTAGACCAAAAGGTAAGCAGAGTTCAGTTGATGATTGTTGATTTTGCTCCGCCATAAACACGTAATTTTTCAGTAATTGAACCGATTCATTGTCAGTGAGTTTAAAATCACTTGAACGAACAGAAGTAAACAAAACAATAGACTTTTTCGCGCGCGTAAACAATACATTCAAGCGCTTATGGCCGTTGGCTTGATTGAGCGGACCAAAGCGCAGGTGAAATTCGCCTTCTTCATTCTTACCGTAGCCGAGCGATACAATTAACTCATCACATTCCTCTCCTTGCACATGTTCAAGCGGTTTGAAGAATCCGCCCCCATTTTCAATAAGTTCCTCCAATTGACTCAATGCATTTACCGATAATTGCCGTTCAATGGCAGCAAGTTGAGTAGCAGAAAAGGCAACCACTCCAATCGATTTTTTCTCATTCAATGCAGTTGTAATGCGCTTGGCAACTTCTCTCGCTTCTACTTTATTTTCTCGATCCACGAACCGACCCTCCGGACAATAATTCAGTTCGATTGGATGCTGATTCGCCCGTGCAGTTGGAAAGGCCAGCAATTCGTTGTTGTAGAAATACCGATTCGAAAAAGCAATGAGTCGCGGATCTTCACTGCGGTAATGGTGCGTTAAATGGACACTTGACCAATAATAAGACGCTTGATGCAAGACATCCAACTGTTCGCTTGATTTCCGAAAGAACGCACTCGGCCCCATCTGTTGACTGTCTCCCGCAATAACCACATGCGTGGATCGGTACAAACACCCAATTGCATCTGACAGCGGAAGCTGACTAGCTTCATCAATTAAGGTAAGCGAAAAACAACCCGATTCAAGTGGAATGTTCGAAGCGACTTGCGTTGGATTACTTAACCAGAGCGGTTTAAGGACATCTATCCACAAACGGGCATCAGAAGCCAAAAGCTCGCGAATCGTCGGTAAATTTCTCGACTTCGCAAAAACCTTGACAAGTATCGATTTCCCATTCTTCAATCGTTTTTTCAACTCTTTTTCCTCTGAATTGAGTTTGTTTGTTGCTGCCGTGAGCAAGAGCGAATACCTATTAAATCGTTCCAATTGACGGGCGTGAATGTGTTCAGCAAACAGTTCTCCTTCTTCTTCCTGGAGCTGATGAATCCGCCGACATTTTTCAATCATTCCTTGCGCTGAAAAGTCCGCCAACTGAGGAAATTGATGTGACAGCCGGACAAACGTTCGTTTATAAATAGCAGCAAATAAGTCCTCTGCTGAGTTAAAAAGCATCAGATTGACCGCTAAACTCTCGGGTATGAGTAAAAGTTCCTCCCGAAATTGCATTAAGGTGGGAAAGTGCACCAACAAATGGTTAAATAAAGGTTCCAAATCAGTGGCGTCATCAAGTTGTAAATGGTTGTACAAACTGCTGTAAAGTCCATTCAATTGTTGGTTGGCATCTGAAAAGCCATGTTTTTCCTGATCTGTTAATTCCTGCCATAATGACCAGTCTGAGGAGGATAATGCGCGCTCAAGGTGTTCAATTTCCGGCAAGTCAACCTCAGGATGTGAAATGCCTAATTCATGCAGCTTCAGCTGAGCAGCCTCTTTATCTCTTGTTGCGCTCAACCAACTCAGTTGATTTTTAAGAGCCGCTGGCGCAAAATCGATTGGTATTTCCGCGAATGTAGACCACGTTTTTTTGAACTGGATTTTTTTCCAAAATCCTGTATGGGCAGATTGCCCTAAAAGAAATGTACATTCCAATTCCGATGGAATCGTCTTCCAATGAATGCACTGTGTTTTTGCTTGCGCTTCATACTGAACAGCCTTTGAATAGCTTAATTGTAATCGTTTCAGTTTTTTATGTTTAGCAGATCCGGAGATCAAAAGGGGTTCAAATGTTTTAAAACTTGGTTGGTTTAACACGTGACAAACCGCTGCTTTTTTCATGGCCTTTTGTAGGTCTTTCCATGTGCGGATGTCGAACTGTTGATTTAACGCGGACCATTCTTCTTTCCATTGACGAACTAGCACATCCAGTTTAAAAAAAGAACTGGAAGCTAATAATGTGCGTTTCATTCGACTTACACTGGTTGTCAACGATCGATCATACAATTCGCGAATCAGATGTTCCCAACGAAGCCAATCTGAAAGATCAGGAAGTTGAGTGAAGTATTCCACTTTTTCCAACGCTTTTGGTTCCAGTGCTTTAAAGGCAGAATAGTCCACTCCTCCGGCGATTCCTGGCGTATTTACCAGATCCAGTTGCAGCTGCAGTTGATCAATATGCTGCTCTGATAGGCGCAGTTGTGCGGGTAAACTACCACTAGATTTATTTTCCAATTGCTGCCAACTTGCTTTTAATTCAGCGATGAAATGGGTTGAAATAGTCGTAGAACTCGCAATGAACGCGTAGTGATCGAGTCCAAATTGAGCCAACTTTTTCTGTAAGACTTCGAGAGCCACGCGTTTTTCAGAAACAACTAACGCATTTTTACCGTTTGCCAAGACATTGGCAAGTAAGGTGGTTAACACATGCGATTTTCCTGTTCCAGGCGGACCTTGAATGACCAAATTCTTTTCACCGGCTAGTTGCACCGCTTTCATTTGATCATTGTCTAATGGGTATAAAGGATAGGAAACAAACCCGTCGTTTATTTTTTCATGTTGTTCTTCGCCTAAAAGCAGGCTGACAATCGGGGAATCCGGAAGTGTCAACACCGTTTCCAATTCCTTAACGAGCGCAAACCGGTGGTGGTGAAAGTTGCCAATCGCACTGAAATGACCGTTTACCTTTTCAAAACCATGCGCCTTTAACCAGTCAATACAGGTTGATATATCGACAGCTTCTTCCGGAAATTCCAATTCAAATTGCCGCTTTAAGTGCAACGGAATAAACGGATTTAGAAAGGATTCCTCCGAATCAGAATGAAAGGAAACGGACTGCTTTACGCGGTCTCTGGTTATGGTCAAAGGAGTTAACCAGATGGGGCTGATAACGAGTTTATCATTGACCAGCCATTTCAAGCTTCCTTCTGCAAAACACAACGGAAACGATCCGTTTTCACGCTGGGTATCAACCGCCTTTTGAATGATCTTTTTGATGGTACCCTCGAAAGGAAAAGGTTGTGCTAAACGACCCAAATCGACAGGGTGTACGTGATGGTGCTCACTATCCACTAATGGATCGTTTGACGGAAACCAGATAAGTTCGTCCAATAATTCACGCAAACGGTCTTTTCCATTGTGTACCACGTGCTAAATTTAAGAAAAGTTTTACGGGTGGATTATCGTTAAACAGTTTGAACCTTGAGCTCCTTGAACATTACTGAACCTTGAACCCTTGTTGAACCTTGAACTTGAGAGCCCTTACTTTATCGAAGGGAGAACCTACTTAGAAATAATTCTATTTGCAAAACAATCAACGCAGTAATTTAGAACAATACCCAATCATTCAACCAATGGAAAAATGTATTTTTGTTCACATCATCAATAATAAAAAAGACATGAAATTTGCCACAAAAGCCATACACGCAGGTGTTCATCCGGATGAGTCAACCGGTGCGATTATGACACCAATTTACCAAACATCAACTTATGTGCAAGAAGCGCCAGGAGTAAATAAAGGTTACGGTTATGCGCGTGGTAAAAATCCAACAAGAGAGGTACTTCAGAATAACATTGCGGCATTGGAAAATGGAAAACATTGCGTGTGCTTCAGCAGTGGCGTAGCGGCAACTGATGCCGTTCTGAAAATGTTAAGCCCCGGTGATGAGGTAATTACCGGTGACGATTTGTACGGTGGAACCTATCGCTTGTTCACGAAGATTTACGAGAAGTTTGGCATCAAATTCCACTTTATCGATTTGACAAATGCGGATAATATTAAGCAGTACATCAACGATAAAACAAAACTGATTTGGGCGGAGACACCGACCAATCCTACGATGCAAATCATTGATATTGAAGCGTGTTCGACGATCGCAAAAGCACACGGATTGATTATGGTGGCCGATAACACGTTTGCTTCGCCGTATTTGCAAAACCCACTTGATCTAGGTGCGGATATAGTTATGCACTCTGTAACAAAATACCTCGGCGGTCACTCTGATGTCGTCATGGGAGCATTAATTACGAACCGTGAAGAGTTGCACGAGCAGTTGTATTTCATCCTCAATAGCTCAGGCGCTAATCCCGGTCCGATGGATTCATTCCTCGTACTTCGTGGAATCAAAACCTTACACTTACGCATGCAACGCCACTGTGAAAACGGCCGAAAAATTGCCCATTTCTTGAAAAATCATCCGGCAATTGAAAAGGTGTACTGGCCAGGATTCGAAGATCACCCGAATCACCACATCGCTAAAAAGCAAATGCGCGATTTTGGCGGGATGATTTCCATCGTATTGAAAAATGCGACAATCGAGGACACCTTCAGAATTGCTTCGTCATTCGAAGTATTTTCGTTAGCTGAATCCTTGGGCGGTGTTGAATCGTTAATCAATCACCCGGCGACAATGACACACGCATCAATTCCGAAAGAGGAACGCGAAAAAGCGGGGGTGGTAGATACCATGTTGCGATTGAGCGTTGGTGTGGAAGATGTGGACGATTTAATTGTTGACCTCGAGCAAGCGTTAAGTCGATAATGAGCGAAATTATCTACATTACCGGCGTTTCGAAAGGTCTGGGCAGGGTAATGGCCTTGCTCTTTTTAGAAAAAGGGCACCATGTTGTTGGTATTGGCAGAAGTCATGACATTTCACACGACAAATTTGAATTCATTTCGTGCGATTTAGCGGATTTAAATCAAGTTAAAGGTATTACGTTTAATCACCACTCACCAGCGGTATTGATAAACAACGCCGGATTGATCGGTCCACTCAATCGTTTTTTAGACGCTTCGATTGCTTCTTCCTTGGACGTGATGACGGTGAATACACTTGCAGTGATGCAATTAACGCACGCATTTTTAGCCAATACGGAACAGAAACGCACCGTTGTGACGATTAGCTCCGGTGCAGCGACACGATCAATTCCCGGTTGGGCAGCGTACTGTGCATCCAAAGCAGCTGTCGATCGATTTATGGAAACGGTACAACTCGAATGCGAAGAAAAAGGATGGCCTCATCGCCTGTTTTCGGCTTCTCCAGGTGTTATTGATACACCAATGCAAGAAGCCATTCGATCGGCTAATCCAACTGAATTTTCATCCTTACCCACATTTATTGGTCTGAACGAGAACAACGAACTTCAATCCCCGGAAGAAATAGCTCAAAAGGTAGCGTCCCTTATTGCAAACCAATCAAATTATCCCTGCTTGCTTCATTTGCGGGATGTAGTTGATTGAAATGTAACTAATGGCACACAGCAGTTCGAGGAAAAGCGACAACTTTGTCACTTCAAATTGAAGAGAAAACTCAATGATAAAGAGAATCAATATATTCTTTGAGGACAAATGGAAAGGTATTCTATTTACTGCAATAATTGGTCTCACTTCAATTGTTCTTGAGCCATTCATGCCTTCTTGGCTCAATAGCATTTTATTGGCTTTGCTCATTGGAATAGTAGTGGGTAACTGGACAAAAGTACCTTCGTCATTTTCATCTGGTGTTGAATACACGAGTGCGAAGATGTTAGAATACTCCCTATTATTTCTAGCCGTCGGAATTAACTATGCAGAAATAGGTGAATTGGGGTCCACTGCGTTCTTGGGAATCGTTTTGGTTGTTTTCTTGGTGTTGTCGCTGACGGTATTTCTTTCGCGACGAATGAATTGTCCGGGTAACACGGGCATATTGGTTGGATTTGGAACGGCGATTTGCGGATCAAGTGCAATAGCTGCATTGGCTTCATCGACAAAAAACAATGAAAAAGAAGACGTGGCAATCGCAATGGCAGTAGTAAATTTGTTGGGAACAGTGGGAATGTTGTTTTTCCCAGTGATTCTTTCTAGGATGGAAGTATCCACTTCAACAATCGGTTTTTTGGTAGGTGGTTCCTTGCATTCGGTCGGAAATGTGGCTGGAGCAGGATTCTCTATTGGAGAAACAGCCGGAGATGCGGCAATTACAGTTAAATTGGCACGTGTTGCGCTCTTAACTCCCGGATTGATTTACATGACATATCTGACGCGTCAGGGACAAGTAAAAGGGTGGAAGAGTTATTTAAAGTTACCGTGGTACTTAGTTGCATTTATTGCTATCTCACTTCTGGTTTCGTTTATTGATATACCTGAATCTGTGACGAAAGACCTTGAGCGCATCGGAAAAATCATCTTAACGATCGCCATGGCTGGAATCGGCCTGAGAGTGAGCTTCAAAAAGCTGCTAATGGCAGGAAGTAAAGGACTAACTTTTGGTGTCCTTATTTTCGGAATACAATTACTCCTATTGTTTGGTGTGGTTGCGCTAATGAATAGTTAGTTTATTTTAGCGCACTATTTTTCGAAAAATCTCGTGATTTAAGGCCTCCAATCGATCGTATATGCGTCTGACATGTATAGTTTTCATTAAGAATTTTTTATCCCAATGTGTTGATAAGAAAACCTTTTTGTAATTTGGAACGTTTTTAAAAAAGACATTAAACTGTTATACGCTATGAAAAGTTCAAGACTATCCATCTTGGTAGCTGTCGCTCTGTTGGCATTTGCCTCAAGAACTTCTGCTCAGGTACGTTCATTCGATCCGCAAAATGCGCGCGAAGGAGAAACGGTAGAGTACTGTTTGCAACACAAAAAGCACGCTGAACTCTCCAAAAATCCGGCATACCTCAAATCATTACTCAACGATGAAATGATTCGCCAGAAAGAAAGTGCGAATCTAAACGTTCCAAAAGGTACGGTTTACAAAATCCCCGTTGTATTCCACGTCCTTCACAACAATGGAATCGAAAACATTTCAGATGAACAAATTCTAGACGCACTTTCTATCTTAAACCGCGATTACCGCCTATTAAATAACGACGCTAACAATGTGCAAAGCGACTTCCAAGGTATGCCAAAAGATGTGGAAGTGGAATTCGTTCTGGCAACAAAAGCACCAAATGGTCAATGCTTTAAAGGAATTACCCGAACAGCTTCTTCGTTAAGTTATAACGGAAGCAACGGTGAGGCACAAGTCAATGCAATTGTGTCGGGTAATGATGTTTATAATGGTCAGTGGCCAGGAAACCGTTACATGAATGTATTTATATGTGGAGAAATAGGAGGTGCTGCTGGTTACACATACAAGCCATCGAATTGGGTCGGAACTGGAATGGACAACGGTATTTGGGTACTACATAATTACGTGGGTTCAATCGGAACATCTTCAATCGGAACAAGTCGAACGCTTACACATGAAGCTGGACACTGGTTCAACCTCGACCATACCTGGGGTGGAAATAATAACCCAGGAAACACAACGTCATGTTCGTCTGACGATGCAGTTCAAGATACACCAAATTGTATCGGTGTAACTTCTTGTCAGTTGAATGCCAATACGTGCAATTCAGATGATGGCTTCTGGGGTTTCCCAATCCGTGATAATGTAGAAAACTACATGGATTACTCTTACTGTTCAAAAATGTTTACTCAAGGTCAGGTAACCCGTATGCGAAACGCATTGACGTCATCAGTAGGTGGTCGAAACAACCTATGGACATCTGCTAATCTTACAAATACCGGAGCCACAGGTGTGGTAACGTTGTGTAAAGCGGAGTTCTTTTCCAACAAAACGTCTGTTTGTTCAGGTGATGTAGTAAATTTCTTTGATGACACGTATAATGTTGTGTCAGGATGGAACTGGTCTTTCCAAGGAGGAAGCCCGGCAACTTCTACAATGCAAAATCCAACTGTGACGTACACGACTCCTGGTATTTACACCGTAACCTTAACGGCGACGGATGGTTCAGCTTCTGACACAGAAACAAAAACGGCTTACATTACTGTTTTACCTGAGTCTGCCTCATTGCCATTCTTTGAAGGCTTCGAGAATTATACGACTTTAGCGAACTTGAACAATTGGGAAGTATTCAATCCAAACAACAACAGTGCATTCGAAATCACAAACACAGCTGGACATTCCGGTTCAAAATCCGTGAAATTGAGCAACTTCGGACAATCAGGTTCAAATACAGATGAATTGATCGCTGCTCCTGTTGACCTTTCGACTGTTGCGTCAAACGGAGGTGTAGTTACCTTAAGTTTCCGATACGCCTACAGAAAACGCACGTCTGCGAACATTGAATGGTTAAAGGTTTTCATCACTGATGATTGCGGATCTTCATGGGTACAGCGCAAAACAATTAGCGGCTCACAACTTTCTTCATTGACTTCCTCTACGGCTTGGACGCCTTCATCTGCTGAAGATTGGGTTACGGTCCACATGACCAATGTTACTAGTTCATATTGGGTGGACAATTTCCGTTACAAGTTCGAATTTGAAGGAGAAGGTGGAAACAATTTTTATTTAGATGACATCAACATTTACCTCGGATCTCCATCAGATAACCTTGTGTCGAACACCAACGAATTAAATCCGCTTGGATCTGTTTCCATGTATCCAAATCCTGTTGATGAAGAATTAACAGTGGAATTTAATGCAACCGGCGCACAAAAGGCAATGATTGTTTTACATGATATTACCGGTAAAATGCACCAAATTCAGGAAATTAATGCCGCTCCAGGAGCGAATATGGTGTTCTTGAATACTACAGGTTTGGCTAGCGGTACGTACTTTGCGACATTGAAAGTCGGTGAAAACAGCAAAGTGCTTCAGTTCGTTAAAAAGTAAATGAATTTATATCAATGAAAGGTCTTCTTCGGGAGGCCTTTTTTTAGTTTAAACAAATGAAAAATATCCTATTCAGCGTTGCGCTTTTCTTTGCGTTTATCTCCAATTCATTTGGACAACAACCAACCCATCCTTGGTGCGGTACAGATGCCATTCAACAAAAACTGAAGCAAGAAAATCCCGGTTTCGCCGAACACATGCACAAAAGCATGTCCAAAGTGGCCAAACGTCAACATGAGGTAAATGGTGCGCAGAAATTGACGTTAATCGTTCCTGTTGTCATACATGTCATCCACGACAACGGAATTGGTAACATATCTGACGAACAAATCAAGGACGGTTTGCGCATCCTCAATGAAGATTACAACCGATTGAATTCAGATACAGCAGCTACGCGAAATACGGCAACCGCACCATTTCAATCGGTAGCCGGTACAATGGATATTGAATTCAAATTGGCAAAAAAAGATCCTGATGGTAACTGCACCAACGGTATCGTTCGTGTCAGTGCTCCGGATTTGACGTACAACGCAGACGATGATTGCAAATTCACGGCTAACGGAGGTTCAGACCAATGGCCAATGGACCGCTACTTGAATATTTGGATTGTCAATTCCATTGATAATTCTGGAGGTGCAGGGATCACGCTTGGATATGCCTATTTGCCGTACTGGCCAAATGGACCAAATTACGGAATCTTAATGCGACACGATTACTTTGGAACGATTGAGACTGCCATTAATTCAGATGGACGAACACTCACCCACGAAATGGGTCACTTACTTGGTTTGCAACACATCTTCGATGCCGGATGGTCTGGATCAACGGGTTGCCACACGGGCGATTGCTTCCAAAATGGCGATTATTCGTGCGATACGCCTCCTCAATCAGCAGCTAATTGGAGCTGTTCCCAAACGTGGAACAGTTGTCCCGATGTACCTGTGAACGATGCCTTTGGTTTTGATGCGCTGGATCAGATTGAAAACTACATGAGTTACAACTATTGCCAGAACATGTTCTCGTGGGATCAAGTAGGTATCATGCAGCAGAATTTTGTGGACATCGACTTCATGTCAAACTGGATCATGGTTTCCAATCATGTGGCGACAGGGGTCAACGATCCGGAAGTCTTGTGCAAGGCAGATTTTGAAACGGTTAAACAACAAGTATGTGTGGGTGATTCCATTCAGTTTATCGACCGCAGTTTTCACAATCCAACCGGTTGGACATGGTCCATCGTTCCTGGAGTGTCTGGCGTTGACTGGGAAGTAGTGAGCGGAGGCACACTTGCTACACAAGATCCGTACGTTAGGTTTAACACACCCGGATTTTATTCGGTAACGCTTGCCGCGACAGACGGAACAGCAACAGATCAAGAAGTCAAAGCCGACTTCATTAAAGTGCTTCCAACACCGGCAGGTTTACCATATTGGGAAGGATTTGAGTCGATTTCGTCATTGGCCAATGCGGATCGTTGGGTAGTGTACAATCCAGGGAACAACAACGCGTTTGAAGTAACTTCTACAACGGCGCATAGTGGAAATAAAGCCGTTCGATTGATGAACTACGGCCAATCGGGTTCCAATACCGATGAATTGATTTCTTCCGGTGCAGATCTTTCTTCGTTGGCTCCAACAGATGCTGTAACCTTGAGTTTCAGGTACGCTTACCGCAAGCGCATTTCTTCCAATACCGAATGGTTGAAGGTGTTCATTTCAAAAGATTGCGGAGATAATTGGGTACAACGTAAAACGTTAAGCGGTAATTCCTTGTCGAGTTTGACGTCATCAAGTTCATGGGTACCTCAATCGCAAGAAGATTGGGTAACGATCCACATGGTTAATGTCACTTCTGATTATTTCGTACAACCTTTCCGATTCAAGTTTGAGTTCGAAGGAAGCGGTGGAAACAATTTCTACTTGGATGACATCAATTTGTACCAAGGAAGTCCATCTAATGACGTGGTGTTGGAAACAGAATTACTTGGTGCGTTTGATCAGTTAACGGTCTATCCGAATCCAACTGATGGTGACTTACACGTTTCCTTTTCCAGCAGTTTGCAATCAACTTCATTCGTTAGTGTCTGCGACCTAACCGGAAAAGAAATTGAACGTTACCCAATCAACATCACTTCAGGCAAAAACCTTGTTGTGATTGGAACGGCTCATCTTGCCAAAGGAACGTACTTTATTTCCATCGGTTTAGGACATACACCAGCGAAAGTGGTGGTGAGGTAATTACCCCTTCACCAACTCAACGCGTGTATCTTCCGCAGTTTCTAGATCGGTAACTAAAGCGTTCGCTCCTGTGCTTCCAAAGGAAATGCTGTCGGCCAAGACCTCGTTGCAGATGTATTCACTGTTGGCAGTAATGGCTGCGCGGATGGCGTCAGTTGTGTCAATTAGCAACTGAATGCGATCGGTGACTTCCAAACCGGAGTCTTTGCGTAAATTCTGCACGCGGTTTACCAATTCTCTGGCAATTCCTTCTGCCTTTAAACTTTCCGTAATCGTAATGTCCAACGCCACGGTGATACCGCCTTCTGTTGCTACCAACCAGCCCGGAATGTCTTGTGCTGTGATTTCCACGTCGTCCATGTCCAAATGAATCTGCTCGCCTTCAATCTCACCTGACCAACCGTTTGTGGCTTCGTAAGTGGCAATCGCCGCTTGATTCATTTCGTTGATCATCGCGGCAATGGCTTTCATCTGCTTGCCGTACTTTGGTCCGATCGTTTTGAAATTCGGCTTGATTCGCTTCACCAATTGGTTATCGCCTTCAGCTAAGATTTCCAGCTCCTTCACGTTCACTTCGGACAAAATCAACTCCTTGACGTGCAGAATATTGGAAACAAATCGGGCATTAAGCGCCGGTACCATCAATTTTTGAAGCGGTTGTCGCACCCTGATTTTCTCTTTCTTGCGCAATCCCAACACCAACGATGAGGTTTGCTGTGCAATTTCCATTTGCGATTCTAAGTCTTCGTTGATGAACGCTTTTTCTGCTGTCGGGAAATCCGCTAAATGAACCGAACTTAAGTTATGTCGTTGCGTTACGCTGTTCAAATCGCTGAACAATTGATCCATGAAGAACGGCGCAATTGGTGATCCAAGCAAAGCAACGGTTTCAAGACAGGTGTACAAGGTTTGGTAAGCGGATTGCTTATCCTTCAAATCATCGCTTTTCCAGAAACGTCTTCTGCACAAGCGCACGTACCAGTTGGAAAGTTGATCACCCACAAATTCCTGTATGGCTCTTCCTGCTTTTGTTGGCTCGTAATCATTGTACGCGAAATCCACTTCTTGAATCAAGGAATGCAATTTGGATAAAATCCACCGGTCAATTTCTGGTCGCTCATTCAACGGAATTTCAGGAGCGGAGAAATCAAACTGATCGATGTTCGCATAAAGCGCAAAGAACGAGTAGGTATTGTAAAGTGTACCGAAAAACTTGCGTTGAACTTCCGCAACGCCTTCTAAGTCAAACTTGAGGTTGTCCCACGGCTGCGCATTGGTGATCATGTACCAGCGCGTCGCATCTGGTCCGTAAGTATCAAGGGTAGTAAACGGATCGATCGCATTTCCCAAGCGCTTGGACATTTTCTGCCCGTTTTTATCAAGCACCAACCCGTTGGAAACCACATTTTTATAGGCTACCGAATCGAAAACCATCGTTGAAATGGCATGAAGCGTGTAAAACCACCCACGCGTTTGGTCAACTCCTTCGGCAATGAAGTCTCCCGGATACCCTTTGCGTGCATCAATAATCGCTTTGTTTTCGAATGGATAATGCCACTGTGCATAAGGCATGGCACCTGAATCAAACCAGACATCAATTAAATCTGCTTCACGTCGCATTGGTTTTCCATTTGGAGAAACCAAAACAAGTTGATCAACATAGTTTTTGTGTAAATCGATCGCCGCGTAATTTTCAGCCGACATGTCACCAACGGTATAATTCGCTAATGGATTCTCAGCCATCATTCCTGCTGCAACTGCTTTGTCGCATTCTGCCTTTAGCTGTTCAACGGATGATATACAAATGCGTTCGTCCCCTTCCTCAGTCGACCAAATCGGAATGGGAATTCCCCAGTAGCGTGAACGCGATAAGTTCCAATCATTCGCATTTTCGAGCCATTTTCCGAAGCGACCAGTTCCTGTGGATTCCGGTTTCCAGTTGATCGTTGTATTCAATTCGATCATGCGTTCTTTCACATCTGTTACACGAATGAACCATGAATCCAGCGGATAGTAAAGT
>JBILNH010000212.1:0-3602 GCA_044375095.1 Crocinitomicaceae bacterium | reverse complement strand
GAAAAAAATAATTTGTGGAATTCAACAGATGGGTATTGGCGTTCCGAATGTTGAAGTAAGCTGGAAATGGTACCGCACGTTTTTCGGAGTTAACGTTAAAGTATTTGAGGAGGCTGCAGAAGCTCCACTGATGACAAGGTATACTGGCGATGTTGTGCAGTCGAGAACAGCAACTCTTGCGCTCAGCATGGAAGGCGGAGGAGGATTTGAAATCTGGCAGTTTACCAGTCGACCAACCGAAAAAGCAGCTTTTGAAATTCAAATTGGTGACTTTGGCTTGTACAGCTGTAAGATTAAATCGCGAAATGTGGCGCAGTCATTTGAATACTTCAAAGCGAATGGCGCCAAAATTATAGGTGATTTATTCACGTTACCAAATGGCAAGAAAAGTTTCTTCTGTGAAGATCTCAATGGTAATTTATTTCAGGTAGTTGATGGACGCGGCTATTTTTCCAAAACCGGATTCCCTTCTGCTTGCGGAGGTGTTGCCGGAAGCATAATTGGTGTAGGTGATATCGAAAAGGGATTACCTCTTTATCGGGACATTCTGGGCTACACTGCCATAGAATATGATGTAACCGGAACCTTTGAGGATTTGGCTGTTCTTCACGGTGGTCAAGGTAAATTTCGACGCGTGTTATTGACTCATCCAGAAGCACGCAAAGGTCCTTTTGCTAAATTACTCGGACCAACGGAAATTGAATTAATCCAATCATTAGACAGACAGGATACCAAGAAAATATTCGAAAATCGATTCTGGGGTGATTGGGGTTTTATTCATTTGTGCTTTGATGTGCAAGGAATGGATGCCTTAAAAAACGAATGCGAAGCGAAAGGATTTCCGTTTACTGTCGATAGTTCGAATACGTTTGATATGGGTGAAGCTGGTGGTCGTTTTTCGTACATTGAAGATCCGGATGGAACATGGATTGAATTTGTTGAAACGCACAAAGTTCCCATTATGAAGAAATGGGGATGGTACCTCAACTTAAAGAACAGAAAACCTGGAAAGTTTTTACCCAATTGGATGATTCACGTCATGGGATTGAACAAAGTGAAAGATTAATCGCCTCTGTTGGAAAGTTCATTGAGTGTAATGTCATAAGGAGGAACGAATAATTCCTATATTTGTCACTTATCCTAAAACTATGAAAAACGGTTTAGCATACTTAACTGCCCTCCTTACAGGAATGTTCTTTTTTACCTCATGTAATGAAGAAGTAAATTTAATTGGTGGTTTTGAAGAAACAGCCGTGATTTATGGTTTGTTGGATCAGTCTGATTCGTTGCACTACATCAAGATTAACCGGGCATTTATCGGTCCAGGCAACTCCTTAGATATCGCACAAATTCCAGATTCGAACTACTTCGATCAGGTAGACGCTAAAATTGAAGAGTTTGTGAGTGGCACAAAAACTCGGGAATGGTCGTTGCGCGATACGCTCATAGATAATAAAGAAACAAATGGGGTTTTCTATGCACCTCAGGAAAAACTTTACTACTTCGCAACAAGAAAATGTAAAGCTAACGGGGATCAACAGCTCAACACAAGCAATCCTGCTGACTTGCTAAACTCATTAAACGAAAACGCCAGTTATACACTAACTGTGTCGGTTAATAATGGCCAATTCGAAGTGACCGGTACGACTGACTTAGTTAAAAACATCAGCTGTCCAACCATTGAACCAGTTAACTACCGTTTTGATTTCATCAACAGCGACGGAAGCTACGGACAATCACTATTAAAAGTAAATAGCGGTTCCTCATCCATCATGAATACTTCTATGGAAGTGAAGTTTTTAGAAATGGAGAAAGGCGTTGACACATCGTTGGTGACGTTTAAATGGAATCTTGGTGAATCAGAAGTAGATCCAAACGGATTTAAAATGTTTACAGTAGGTGGACAGACATTCTATGAACTAATTCGAGATAATTGTTCCACAGACCCTTCAATTAACAGAAGACGTTTTACATCGATCAAAATCATCATGACTGGAGGTTCCGAAGCACTATTAAATTATATCACTGTAAACAAACCTTCTTCCTCTCTCGCACAGAACAAACCGACATTTACTAATTTAAATGTAACGAATGGTTTCAAAGTGGCTGGATTGTTCTCTTCGAGATATACCTACAGCGTAGAGAAATTATACTTGAACCCGTTCAACAACAGCTTACGTATGTTGACTGTTGAATCAGTGGAAGAGCTATGTCTTGGCCCAATCACAGGAGAATTTTTCTTTTGCAGTCAACACCCTGCAGATAACGGAGAATCGTTCTATTGTAACTAACCGTTGATTAGGCCTATAATGGCTACTGTAACGCATGACGGAAAGAACTACCTTATTTGTTGAAGTTATTCTTCCGGTTCCTATACACAAGGAATTCACGTACCGCGTACCTGTTGAGCTAAATCCCTCTGTTGCGATTGGTTCTCGAGTTATTGTTCCTTTCGGTAAGGGAAAACTGTATACTGGAATCATTACATCCATTCACGGACAAGCACCGACAGCGTATACGGCAAAATACATCGAGCATGTGCTCGACGATCAACCTATTGTTACTTCTCATCAATTGACTTTTTGGCGATGGATAGCCAATTATTACATGGCCGGAATTGGTGAAGTAATGAATGCCGCTTTGCCGTCTAATTTCAAATTGGCCAGTGAGACAAAAATTGTACTTCATCCAGAAATAGATGAGCACAACGCCCAAATGGATGAGCGTGAACAACAGATTTTGGACGCTCTTGAGATCAACGAATCAATGGATCTGAAAGAAATCGCAGAAATCATTGGAATACAAACCGTCCAACCGATCATTAAAAAAATGATGGAAAAACGGTTGGTCATAACGCTTGAATCCCTTAATGAACGGTACACACCAAAAACAGCTGTTTACGTTGAGCTGACTGCGGAATATTCAGACGAACAGTCACTTACAGAACTGCTTAGTCAACTCGATCATAAAAAATCAGCTGAAAAACAACTCAATGTTGTATTGACTTGGCTTAAACTGTCGCACTACAACCAAGGCACTTTCAATCCTGTTCCTAAAAAGCAACTTGTCGATGAAGGTGCGTCTGCCTCAAGTATTGAAACATTGTGCAAGCAAGGAATATTGAGGCAAGAACGCGTTATAATTAGTCGATTAAGCGCGAAAGATTCGGGTGAAAATCAATTCAAGCCGCTATCTCCAGCCCAACAAACGGCATTAACGCAAGTTGAAGCGCATTTTAAACAACACACCACCACCTTATTATTTGGTGTTACCGGATCAGGTAAGACAGAGATTTACGTCCAGTTAATTCAGGAGCAATTGGACCTAGGTAAGCAAGTGCTGTTTTTATTACCCGAAATTGCCTTAACAACACAGCTTATTCAACGGCTTTCGAGCTATTTTGGTGAACAAGTGGGCGTTTACCATTCCAAATTCAACCAAAATGAACGGGTCGAAATATGGAACACTGTTCTGCACAATCACCCGAATCGTTTTCGAATTATTCTTGGAGCCAGGTCTGCTGTTTTCTTACCGTTCCAAGATCTAGGCTTAATCATCGTAGATGAAGAACACGAATCCAGTTTCAAGCAGTACGATCCTTC
>JBILNH010000131.1:0-6881 GCA_044375095.1 Crocinitomicaceae bacterium | reverse complement strand
TAAATAACCAACTTAAATCCATGAGTTTACGGGAGAAAATCGGGCAGTTTTTTATGGTCTCAGCTCACCCGAATAAAGGACAGAAAAATGAAAATGACGTCCAGGAGTTGATTCAAGATTTTCATGTTGGTGGGATTATCTTTTTTCAAAGCGACAAAAAGACTCTGAAAAAAGAAATTTCAGTTTATCAATCTAAAGCTAAGGTTCCTTTATTTATTGGGCTTGATGCCGAATGGGGATCAACAATGCGCTTATTCGATGGGGATCGTTTTCCATACGCATATACATTAGGTGCTGCAGATGATGCTGTTTTATCTCAGAAAATTGCGTCTATGATGGCCCAAGAATGCCGCGAAATGGGAATTCATATGAATTTCTCTCCTGTCGCTGATGTAAATTCTAATCCTAGCAACCCTGTAATTGGCTTCCGTTCGTTCGGGGAAAACCCTAAAAAAGTTAGCGTTCAAGTTCGTTCCTTTGTAAAGGGACTTCAGGAAAATGGCGTAATGGCTTGCATCAAACATTTTCCAGGCCATGGCAATACTTCAGTTGATAGCCATCTTGATCTCCCAGTTTTAAATCAACCGATTAAAGAGCTGAAAGACATTGATTTACTTCCATTTATTGAAGGGATAGGATCAGGTGCTGCAAGTGTGATGCTAGGTCACATGTCCATACCTTCCCTAGACCCAAGTAAGCTTCCAACAAGCTTATCAGAAAAAGTCATTCATGATTTGCTTCAAAAAGAACTCAGCTTCAAAGGGTTGGTTATTTCAGACGCATTGAATATGAAGGCTGTTGCAGATCGCTATGGGAAATCAGAGGTGGCGTGGTTGGCATTTCGCGCGGGTTGCGATGTTTTATTGTGCCCAGAAGATGTGAAGGGCTCAGTAAATCTTATCGAACGAAAGGTGGCATCTGGTGAATATCCTGTAAATGAATTGAATGCACGATGCAGGAAAATTTTAGAAGCCAAATACGACTTCGTTATTGCACCTCAGAAGTCAAAAATCTATTCTAAAGAAGAAATTGAGTATGCCAATTATGACGTGTATGAAAAAGCAATTACTGTCTTAAAAAACGACAACAATACACTGCCACTTGGTAAAGCGGACAAGAAAATTGCACGAATTTCAATTGGATTGCACACTGCTCATTTTAGGGATGCGTTAGAACTTTTTTCTGATATAACCCATTATCATTTTTTCACAATTGAAGAGGCGCTTTCGAGATGGCCAAAAGAAATTGAAAAATTTGATCAGCTGATTTTAAGTTTTCATTCATCAACGGTGCGAACAAAAAATAACTTTGGTTTTGGTAAAGACTGGACACAAGTGGTTAAACGCATTCCAAAATCGGTATCAACTACTCTTGTCATTTTTGGTAATCCTCTTGTGCTTCAAAAGAATGAGGAATCATTGGATCATGTGGATGCCGTAATTTCTGCATACGAAAATAACGGCATGGTACAGGACAGGGTTGCCCAACTTATTTTTGGATCAATTCCTGCGATTGGAAAATTACCTTTTGAGATCCCAGGCACCTATCCGATCGGCACAGGACTAACTACGAAAACCAATGGTCGGTTGAAGTTTACGCTGCCTGAAGAAGTTGGCATCTCAAGTCAATCACTGGAAAAAATTGATGCGATTGTAAAAAATGGAATCGAAAAAGGTGCCTATCCAGGCTGTCAAGTAGTGGTCGCGCTTGAGGGCAAGGTTATCTATCGTAAAAGTTTTGGAAAACACACGTATGAAGGAAATGACTCCGTTTCAAATTCTGATGTTTATGACATAGCCTCCATATCAAAAATTGCGGGATCAACGATTGGACTTATGCGGTTACAAACCCTTGGAAAATTCAATTTAGACAAAACATTGGGAGCGTACTTACCGAAACTTGTTGCATCCTATCCACATGAAAACTTCACATTGCGTGAAATGATGGCTCATCAAGCAGGATTACCGGCATGGATTCCATTTTACAAACGTACATTGAAGAATAACCAACTGAATTCCAGCATCTATTCTACTGAAAAGAAAAGTGGATTTGATGTTCAAGTTGCGCAGGACATATGGATGAAAAGCAGTTACATCGATTCCATTTACAAACAGATCTTAACGGCAAGTATTGGTACAAAAAAATACGAATACAGCGATCTTGGTTATTACTTCGTGAAGTTGATTATCGAAAAATTAGCGGGTGCAGCATTTGATCAATTTTTAATGGACGAAGTATATAAACCACTTGGGTTAAACTCTATGCGCTATCAACCGTTGAAACATTTTCCTGTACAGGGAATCATTCCAACTGAAAATGATCAAGTTTTCAGAAGGCAACTTGTCCATGGATATGTGCACGATCCTGGAGCGGCAATGCTAGGTGGAATTGGAGGTCATGCCGGATTATTTTCGAACGCCACAGATCTCGCCGCACTTATGCAGATGTTATTAAATAAAGGCATGTACGCAGGAGAACGCGTCATCGATCCAAGTGTTGTTGAGGAATATACAAAAGCACAATTCCCGGGAAATAGGAGAGGAGCAGGATTTGATCGTCCGAATGCGAGTGGAGGAGGCACGTGCCATCCATTGGCTTCTCCTCAAAGTTTTGGCCATTCCGGATTTACAGGTACGCTGGCATGGGCCGACCCAACAACTGGAATAAACTATGTATTTTTATCTAACCGGGTTTGTCCTAGTCAGGACAATTGGAAATTGCGTGACATGAATATTCGAACAGAGATTCAACGCGTTATTTACGAAGCGGTTAAGTCACGAAAACAATAAGCGTATGCGCATTGGAATTGTATTGTACCCCACATTTGGAGGAAGTGGCGTCGTAGGAACGGAGTTGGGAAAGGCGCTTGCTGCAAAAGGTCATCAGGTACATTTTATAACATATTCCCAGCCTGTAAGACTTGGAAGTTTCAGGGAGAACATTTTCTATCATGAGGTGGCTGTGAGCGATTACCCATTATTTGAATTTCAACCATACGAAACTGAATTAACGAGTAAAATGGTGGATGTAGTAAAATATGAAAAATTGGATTTACTTCATGTACATTACGCCATACCTCATGCATCAGCCGCGTACATGGCCAAGCAAATTTTGCATTCACAAGGCATAGAAATTCCATTTATTACGACCCTTCACGGAACGGATATTACACTTGTGGGACGAGATCCTTCGTTCGAGCCCGTCATCACATTTTGCATCAATGCATCGGATGCGGTTACAGCTGTTTCACAAAGTTTGAAGCAATCAACGTATGATCATTTTGCTACCACAAGAGAGATCCACGTTATTCCAAATTTTGTTGTACCGAACAATGAAAAAAGTGATATCCCTTCTGCATTTAGAAGCAATTACGCGCAAGAGGGAGAAAAAATACTTTGCCACATTTCTAATTTTAGGAAGGTGAAGCGCGTGGAGGATGTCGTCGAAATATTTTACCGGCTTCAACAACAAATCCCGTCCAAACTTATTTTAGCTGGCGATGGACCTGAACGATATGCTGTTGAACGATTGGTTAGAGACCTTAAATTGCAAGAAAATGTACTTTTTTTAGGAAAAGTAAGGGATACTGCACACGTATTAGAAACAGCAGATTTATTTCTATTACCATCTGAGACAGAGAGTTTTGGTTTAGCTGCACTTGAAGCAATGGCTGTTGGCGTACCTGTTATTTCATCCAATACAGGTGGAATTCCTGAGGTAAACATACACGATGTAACGGGCTACCTATCTAATGTAGGTGATATTGAAGATATGGCTAATAATGCGCTCACACTCTTAAAAGACGAAAATAAACTGGAAAGTTTCAAGAAAAATGCCTTAGTACGTTCGCGGCATTTTGACATGAAAGTGATCCTGCCGATTTACGAAGAATTGTATGAGGAGGTTATTTTAGGAATAAAAAAAGCGGGACTAGCCCGCCTTAATGATTAATTTATTCAGATTATACTAATTCGATAATCATAGCCGAAGCGCCTCCGCCTCCGTTACAAATTCCAGCTCCACCAATTTTACCGTTGTGTTGCCTCAATACATTGATGAGTGTTACAATGATTCGTGAACCTGAGTTTCCAAGTGGGTGACCAATCGCAACAGCTCCGCCGTGAACATCTACACGTGACGGATCGAGTCCAAGAAGTTTAGTATTAGCAATTCCAACTACAGAAAAAGCTTCGTTCAATTCCCAGAAATCCACATCAGCGGTAGTCATTCCAGCCTTTGAAAGCGCGATAGGAATTGCCTTTGAAGGAGCGGTAGTAAACCATTCAGGTGCTTGAGCAGCATCAGCATAACTCACAATTTTTGCTAGAGGTTTTAAGCTATATTTTTCTACTGCCTCTTTTGAAGCCAAAACAAGCGCAGATGCCCCATCATTTAGCGTTGATGCATTCGCTGCTGTAATCGTACCTTCTTTATCAAAAGCCGGGCGTAGACTTGGGATCTTATCCAGGAATACGTTTTTGTACTCTTCGTCTTCTGAAATGACGATTGGATCACCTTTTCGTTGCGGAACCGAAACAGGAACAACCTCTTCAGCAAACTTTCCGCTTGACCATGCTTCAGCTGCTTTTTTATAGGAATCAATTGCAAAAGCATCTTGTTCTTCCCTCGAAATCCCATGTTCACTTGCACACAATTCAGCGCAATTTCCCATTGGAACTTTATTGTATACGTCTAACAAACCATCTTTTGTAATCCCGTCAAGCATGGTGATATTTCCAAACTTTGTTCCTTGACGACCATCTACATAATGCGGAACTTGAGACATGTTCTCCATGCCACCAACAACAACCAATTCATTATCTCCGGCTAAAATAGTTTGAGCACCCAACATAATTGCTTTCATTCCTGATGCACACACTTTGTTGACTGTCGTACATGGAACATTTTGCCCAAGTCCAGCACCTAAGGCAGCTTGACGTGCAGGAGCCTGACCTACACCAGCCTGAAGTACATTACCCATGAACACTTCATTCACCCATTCTGGATTGATGTTACCTTTTTCCATTGCACCTTTAATGGCGACAGAACCTAGTTGTGTAGCAGGGATACTCGATAATCCACCCATGAACGAACCCATAGGAGTACGAACTGCTGAAACTATATAAACCTCTTTTGACATGTTTGTTGTTTTAAAAATGACTGCGCAAATGTACCAAAACAATCTGATGTCGCTGTAAAATGAGCTAAAAACGAATCGGAACAATGCCTTCGGACAATCAACATAAGATGACTTTAGACTAAATAGTTAAAGAACGAATCCATATTGTTTCGTAAATTCGAAGTCGTTATGCCAGTCACAAGCGATAGTTCTCTCATTTGGATCTTTCCATTGCTCATTTTAAGCGGTGGACTTGCTTTTTGGTTGTACACCAATTCATCTTGGTTCAGTGGTCTGGAAACGAAATGGAAATGGTCTCTTCGACTCCTAAGAACAAGCTCACTGTTTCTTATTTGTTTATTGTTGTTGGGTATTATTTTCGAATCAACCAATTACCGATCAGAAAAACCAGTATTAATTACGTTGGTTGACGATTCTAAATCCATGTTGAATTACGCAGACAGTAATAAGGTGAGAAATAACACGCGTGCACTAATTGATCAGATCGAAACGAGCTTAAGCGATAAATATGAGCTCGTATTCATGACCACAGGAAATCGGATCGATTACGGCAAGCCTTCTACATTTAATTCGGAGGTATCGAATCATTCGTTGGCTTTTGAAAAAATACACACCGATTTTTATAGCAGAAATGTAGGTGCTGTACTCTTTGTTTCAGATGGGAATTTTAACAAAGGTGCCCATCCGATCTACTCAGCAAAAAAAATAAATTTCACCCCTGTTTATACGCTTGGAGTGGGAGATACGATTCCGAAGCGTGATCAACTTATAAAACACGTCACCTCAAATGACATTGTTTTTTATAAAAACAAGTTTCCAATTGAAGTGGATCTTGAAGCGATCAAAATGGGTAAAACTCCTGCGACGATATCCGTTTATTCCAATGGTCAAAAGGTCGCTTCTCAAACAGTCAGTTATTCTGGAGGAAAAGCCGATTTTAAGCAACTCACGTTCGAAATTGAAGCAAAAAAAATAGGCGTACAAGCGTATACCATTCAGGTGAATAAAGCAGCTAATGAATTCAATTATGAAAACAATTCCAAAACTGTTTATATAGAAGTAGTGGACTCCAGAAACAATGTCCTATGTCTTTCAGGAGCTCCACATCCTGACATTGCCGCAATAAAAGATGTGCTTGGAAAAGATGAAAATCTGCAAATTAAGTCAGCGTCCATTCGAACTTGGGATCGAAAAATGGATGGCGTTGATTTGGTTATCTGGCATGAACCAGGTATTTCGTATGATCAAACCATAGCAGATCAACTGAAAGCAAAAAAAATTCCAGTTTGGTTTATTCTTGGTCCGTACACCAATGCTGCAGTTACCTCAAAACTCGAGATTGGGATCTCAACTACTTCTAGCAATCAAGCAGATGAAGTCCAAGGGGATTGGGTGGATGGATTTTCACTCTTTGAAATAAGTCAAAAAACAAAAGAAGCTATCCCGTTCTTCCCTCCATTGCGATCTAAATTTGGCGAGTTAAAAGTCAATTCATCAGCCGAAATTGCGCTAATTCAAAAAGTTGGTCCAGTTCGAAAAAAAGACCCGTTATTGTTTTTTGGCAATAGAAATACCACGAGATATGGCGTACTATATGGTGAGGGAATTTGGCGATGGAAAATGAATGATTTTCTACGTACCGGAAATACTGAATCATTCGGAGAACTTGTAGCAAAAACGACTCAGTATCTTTTAATTCGACAACCTAATTCACCGCTGCGAGTGCAAAGCGAGAAGCGCT
>JBILNH010000075.1:0-10623 GCA_044375095.1 Crocinitomicaceae bacterium | reverse complement strand
AAGAAGTCCTTTTCAACGCTACTTTTTATAATGCGGCAATGGAACCGATTACAGTTCCAGCTATTCAATTAGAGGTTCGGAATGAAAAAGGGCAAAAAATTAATAATGTCTTCGCAAAGTTTGAAACGTATTACAAACTCTCTCTTGGTAAAATGCAACCAGGAAAATATACTTGGAAGGCATATACAACATTCAAAGGCAAATCGTACGTGAAAAATGGCTTTTTCATTGTGGAAGATATTCAATTGGAACAAATCGATAATTATGCCTTTCATCATCAATTAAGGCAATTATCAATTGGAACAGGAGGGAAGTACAATGAACTTAAATCATATAAAAAGGCAATTGATGAGCTGAAAAACCGAAAGGATATTACATCTGTGTCTTACAAAGATTCTAGTTATTCAGACCTGATCGATTGGAAACTGCTGTTTTTGTTGATAGGCATTCTGCTAACAGCTGAATGGTTCTTGCGAAGATGGCTAGGCTCTTATTAATTTTTCATTCTCATATACTAAGCTAATTTTTCGTTCGTTTTAGGCGAAACGATTTATTTGCCTATGATAAAAAAATACCCTGAATTACATCCGTTAACCAAAGATGTAAAACCTTCGAAAGGTTTACTGAATAACATTCTTGCATACAGTAAAATGGTCGAAGTAAAGAAAGGAAAACAGCACAAGGTGCTTATCCAACTTAATTAGTCAACAAAAAAGCCTCGAAAATTCGAGGCTTTTTTTATTACCAAATTCGAGATAGTTTCCCCTCAGCATTGCGCATTGGGTCACCCTCCTTCAATTGAAAGGCATCAAAAAATTCAGGACAATTTTTCAGTGGACCGTTCACTCGGTACATTCCAGGTGAATGAGAATCATTTGCAATACGGTTTTTCAACTCAGGCTCTGTGTAATTAATCTTCCACAATTGCGCATACGCTACAAAGAAGCGCTGAGCAGGAGTAAAGCCATTTATGGAATTTCCAGATTTGAACTCAGGAGTCATAGCATATGCATGATAAGCCATTGTTAATCCTCCAAGATCAGCAATGTTTTCCCCCATAGTTAAATCAGGATTAACACAATGACCTTCAATTGGACAAAATGCGGAGAACGTCTCACCTAATAACTTTGTTTTGACTTCAAATTCTTCACGGTCTTTATCTGACCACCAATTTTTAAAACTTCCATCAGCAGCAAATTTTGACCCCATATCATCAAATCCATGTGTAAATTCATGTCCGATTACCATCCCGATTCGACCGTAATTTACTGCGTCTTCGTATGATTCACTAAAAAAGGGTGGCTGCATAATTCCTGCTGGAAAAGCGATTTCATTCAATAAGGGATGGTAATATGCATTCACCATGTGGGCAGGCATTCCCCATTGTTGCTTGTCGACAGGCTTTATTAGCTCTGACATGTTTTTCTTGTGCGCAAACTGATTCGAAGCTTTCACATTTTCAAAATAAGTGTCTGGAGAAAAGTTCAATGCTGAAAAATCCTCCCATTTCGAAGGGAAACCAAGTTTACGTCCAATGGCATTTAACTTGGCAAGTGCTTCTGTTTTGGTTTCGGTGGTCATCCATTCCAATTCATTGATTCTTGACCTAAAAACAAGCAGTAAGTTATCGACCATTGCGTTAACTCGAAGTTTAGCCGACTCTGAAAAATACTGGTCGACAAATGCTTTTCCTAGCAATTCGCCAAAATCTCGATCGGTAATTTCTTCTATCGCACGTTCTTTGATGGGTTTCATTTCCGATTTACCACGGAGTGTTTTAGCATAAAAATCAAACTTTGCAGCTACCATCTCCTCGTTCAATATGGCAGAGTAGTGATTCACAAGCTTCCACTTGAAATAGGCTTTCCAATTTTCCAATGATTCATTTTCAATCATGTAAGCAATTCGCTCGACAAACGCAGGCTGAGAAACAATAAGTGAATCAAACGATAAACTTCCTATTCCAGCTAGATAGGCTTCAAAATCAAATTTTCCGAATAACTTTTTGGCTTGATCAAGAGACCTTTTGTTGTAGGTTTTTTCAGGAATACGCATTTCTGCTGGCGCAAGCATAGCTTCAGCAAGTTGTGTCTCAATACTCAATACAGCAGCTGTAGAAAGGCCTGCATCTTGTGGGGTTGATCCGATTTTTTCAAACATAGACTGAACAAACCGGATATATTTCATGAGAATATCTTTCTTGTTTTCACTGAAATAGTACTCTTTATTTGGCAAACCAATTCCACCTTGACCTAAATAAGCAATGTGCTTATCAACAGCTTTCAAATCTTGTGAAATACCGAAATTAAACATGCCGGATACGCCATCAACATGCAGAGATGCAACCAGTTTCTGAATGTCTGCTTTTGAAATGCACTCATCAACTTTTTTTATTTCCTCTAATAGAGGAGTAATGCCGAGTGTATTTCGCTTATCCATGTTAATGTAAGATTGGTAATAACTTCCTAGTACCTTACCTTCTGTACTCTGCGTCGACTTACTAAGACTGTCGAGTATGCGCATTAACTTTTCATTATTCGATTGCTCCAATTCATTGAAACTTCCCCAACGCGATTCCGAAGGAGGAACAGGATTGTTCTTAATCCACGTACCATTGGAAAAAAGGAAAAAGTCATCTTGCGGACGAACAGCCTTGTCCATGTAGGACAACTCGATTGTTGAATTAGATTTTAAATCTTTACTTTTACTTTCGTGACCTAAATCATTATTTTCTAAGTTTTTACACCCGAATAAAGCAATAGAAAATACACCAATTACAATTCTATTTTTCATAAGTTATTGAGTTGTTTTTTAATCATTTCAACGTGCGGAATTCCATCTTCTAAATAGGTTTTACCTGTTGATTCAAATCCATGTGAGGCGTAGAATTGTTCCAAGTGAGCTTGAGCCGACAGGTGAATGTCTACCATTCCGAATTTTTCCATAGCGATGTGCACACATTCACGCATTAGATCATGGCCGTATCCGAACGATCGGAATTTTTCATTTACGATTACCCTTCCAATTGATGGAGTATTGTAATTATATTCAGGAGGTACAATACGGGCAAGCGCGACAATTTCATTGTTCTCAGTGGTCCCAACGACATGCATCGAGCGCACATCTTTTCCATCCAATTCTTGGTATGGACAATTTTGTTCGACAACGAAAACAGCGATTCGGAGCGCAACAATATCGTGAAACAGCTGAAGATCGAGCTGTTCAAATGTATAGGATTTCCAATCTATTACTTCCACATTGATTATGTTTGAATAACTCCTACGTTATAGGATTTTTCTGCTTTTTTATGATTGGCCATATCAATACCAATAGAAATCACCTCGCGCGTTTTTACCGGGTCAATAATGGCATCAATCCATAGACGACTCGCAGCATAATAGGGGGAAATTTGTTCATCATATCGTTTTTTGATCGAATCAAACAGTTCTTTCTCACGTTCAGGTGTTATTTCTTCTCCACGAGCTTTTAAAGATGCCACTTCTATTTGCAATAATACTTTTGCCGCTGAGGAACCACTCATTACTGCGATTTCAGCCGTCGGCCATCCAACGATCAGTCTTGGATCATAGGCTTTTCCACACATAGCGTAATTCCCCGCTCCGTATGAATTACCAACAACAACTGTAAATTTCGGAACAACCGAATTCGCCATCGCATTGACTAATTTAGCGCCATCCTTGATGATACCACCGTGTTCACTTTTAGAACCGACCATAAATCCGGTAACGTCCTGAAGAAAAACCAATGGTATGTTCTTTTGGTTGCAATTCATGATAAAACGTGCCGCCTTATCGGCAGAGTCCGAATAAATCACACCTCCAAACTGCATTTCACCTTTGGCATTCTTAATGATTTCGCGCTGATTAGCCACAATTCCAACACTCCAACCATCAATACGCGCATACGCACAAACGATTGACTTTCCATAATCTGACTTATATTCAGTGAATTCGCTATTATCTACAAGTGCTTTTATCAATTCTTTTGTATTGTATGGCCTCGATCGATCAGCTGGAACAATCCCATAAACTTGATCAACAGGAACGGACGGTAATGCTGCAGCTTTACGATCAAATCCTGCCGTTTCTTTATGACCGATTTTATCCATTAAAGAGCGAATGGTAGATAAACATTCCTCATCGTTTTCGACGTTGTAATCACAGACACCTGAAATTTCGGTATGTGTTGCTGCGCCACCAAGCGTCTCATTATCAATAGATTCACCAATTGCTGCTTTTACTAGATAGGATCCAGCTAGGAAAATAGTACCGGTTTTATTTACAATAAGTGACTCATCAGACATAATTGGTAAATATGCGCCACCAGCGACGCAACTTCCCATCACCGCTGCAATTTGAACGATTCCCATCGAACTCATAATCGCATTATTTCTAAAAATACGACCGAAATGTTCTTTATCTGGAAAAATCTCATCTTGCATAGGCAGGTATACTCCCGCAGAGTCAACTAAGTAAATGATCGGAAGATTATTATCCATCGCAATCTCTTGGGCTCGTAGGTTTTTCTTTCCTGTTATCGGAAACCAAGCACCGGCCTTTACCGTAGCGTCATTTGCAACGACAATACATTGCTTACCTGAAACATAGCCAATAACTACGACAACCCCTCCTGACGGACAACCGCCGTGCTCCTTGTACATTCCATAACCCGCAAAAGCACCAACTTCAAATGACGGCGTATTGGGGTCCAACAGAAGCTGAATTCGCTCACGTGCAGTTAATTTCCCAGACTCATGCAACTTATCAATCCTTTTCTGACCACCTCCAAGCATGACTGCATGAAGCTCTCGCTCCATTGCTTTTATCTTAAGCTTCATGTGATCTTCATTCATATTGAATTCCAATTCTTTTTTTGAAATCGCCATACAGTTGATTTTTGTTGACCAAAGATAATGAAGACTTTAATCTTCTGCACCATGGCAGCCATCTTAACAAGGTAATGTTTGAAAAAAGCTAGGTGAATTTAAATTTTACTTCTAGGATAAATGGTCAACTATAGTACTTTTGCACGCATGCAAGACAGCTTCAGACATAAAGGAATGCGCCGTCAGTTAATCGCTGAGTTAAGAAAAGATAGCAGGATAACAAACGAACGTATTTTTGAAGCATTTGACCACATTCCCCGCCACTTTTTTCTCGATCAAGCATTTGTCGAACAGGCGTATACTAACATGGCGTTTCAAATTGGAGCCGGCCAGACGATTTCGCACCCCATTACCGTGGCGTTTCAAACCGAACTATTAGATGTGAAGAAGGGAGATAAAATCTTGGAAATCGGCACTGGTTCAGGATTTCAAACATGTATTTTGTGTGACATGGGAGCAAAGGTGTTTTCCATTGAACGGCAACGGGAATTGTTCCTTAACCTCAAAGGAAAACGATTGTTTGAACATTTTAATTTCACACCACGATTAACGCTTGGTGATGGGTATAAAGGACTACCTGCTTTTGCCCCATTCGATAAAATCATCGTTACATGTGGTGCACCTGAAATCCCTCAAGCACTATTTGAGCAATTAAAAGTTGGCGGAAAAATGGTGATTCCAGTAGGTGAGGGGGCAGAGCAAATCATGCACCGGGTAATTAAGACCGGTGAAAACACCTTTGAAAAGGAAGCGTTTGGCACCTTCAAATTTGTTCCTATGTTAGAGCAAGTGGCAAAATAAAAGGCCACATAAAATGTGACCTCATTAACATATTTCCCTTTTATTAATGCCCCAACGCTGCCAAATAACGTTCGGCGTCCAATGCAGCCATACAACCTGTTCCAGCGGCCGTAATAGCCTGACGATAGGTTTTATCAGCAGCATCTCCGGCAACAAATACTCCAGGCACGTTTGTTTTTGACGTTCCCGGTTGTGCATATTTTATGTAACCGGTTTCATCCAGGTCGATGTAATCTTTAAATATTTCTGTATTTGGTTGATGACCAATAGCAACAAAAAATCCAGTACATGGAATGGTTTTTTCTTCGCCAGTTTTGTTGTTCTTAACTAATGCACCTGTCACACCTTTATCATCACCAAGGACCTCTAACGTTTCTGTGCTAAATAAAATCTCAATATTAGGTGTATTTTTAACTCGCTCAGCCATAATTTTTGACGCGCGGAAATCTTCTTTTCGAACAAGCATAGTAACCTTCGTACACAATTTCGACAAGTAATGTGCTTCTTCACATGCCGAATCACCCGCCCCTACAATAACAGTCTCTTGTCCACGGTAGAAAAATCCATCACAAACGGCGCAAGCAGATACTCCACCACCCATTTGAAGGTATTTTTGTTCGCTTTCCAATCCAAGGTATTTTGCAGATGCACCAGTAGAAATAATCACTGTTTTAGCATGTATTTCTTTTCCGTCTTCTGTCCAGCATTTGTGAACTGAACCAGAAAAATCCACTTTAGTAATAAATCCAAACCGAACGTCTGTTTCAAATCGCTTTGCTTGCGCTTCGAGTTGCACCATCATTTCTGGTCCGGTAACCCCATCAGGATATCCCGGGAAATTTTCTACTTCATTCGTCGTTGTTAATTGTCCACCAGGTTGCATTCCTTGATATAAAACTGGTTTCATGTCTGCACGAGCGGCATAAATGGCTGCCGTATAACCAGCCGGACCTGAACCAATAATTAAGCAACTTACAGTTTCTATTGTACTCATTTGTCTGTTGAATTTTACGTTTGTTTGATAATAATCTCTCGCACAAAAATAAGAGATTATGAGTTTCAAGTACGATTTAAAATGAGTTTTCAACTGAATCTATAAATTAAACGAAAATGAATCCTCTAGATTCTTTTTTAATCCATTAAAAGGGAGTAATTTTGTAGCCCTTTTTTGAATCCTCAATGATCGATACGGACTTATACAAAGCAAAAGAATTATATCCATTTCAGGAGAAGACCGTTCAGGCGATCATCGAAGAACTAAATGTGAATGGAAAGCCATTTAATTTACTTTTTCAACTACCAACTGGCGGTGGAAAAACGGTGATTTTTTCAGAAATCGCGAAGCGTTTTATTCAACATTCCAATGAGAAGGTTCTAATTCTTACCCACCGAATAGAATTATCGGTTCAAACATCTAAACAACTTAGCGCAATTGGAGTAAATAATAAGGTGATCAATTCCGAGGTGAAGTCAATTCCGGACCAAGAAGATTACCACTGTTTTATTGCCATGGTTGAAACATTGAACAACCGACTTCACGACGATGGTAACTTTATTCAGCAAATTGGACTTGTCATCGTTGATGAGGCGCATTACAACAGCTTCAGAAAGATTTTCCAGTATTACAACGGTAGTAATATCCTTGGTGTTACTGCGACACCGTTGAGCAGCAATCGCGCATTGCCCTTAAACGATCATTACCACAAATTACTGGTTGGGGAAAGCATTTCATCTTTAATTGAAAAAGGGTATTTATCTGACGCAGAAACATTTACGTATGATGTAAATCTACATGGGCTTAAAATTGGTTCCAATGGAGATTTCACCGTAAATAGTTCGGATGTAGTTTATGGCAATTACTTCATGCAAGAGAAATTACTCTTTGCCTATGAGGAAGTTGCAGTCGGAGATAAAACATTAATTTTTAATTCGGGAATTGAAACGTCCATTCGGGTCGCTGAAACATTCAAGAAAAGGGGTTATAATATTCGACATTTGGATTCAACTTTTAGTGATAAAGACCGAAAAGATGTGTTATTATGGTTCAAGAATACCCCTGACGCGATTTTAACTTCGGTTGGAATATTAACCACAGGATTTGACGAACCAACTGTCCAGACAATAATTTTAAACAGAGCAACTCGATCGTTAACGTTGTATCATCAAATGATTGGTAGGGGATCTAGAAGGCTTCCGAATAAAGATAAATTTAAATTAATTGACCTCGGAAACAACGTTCGTCGTTTCGGCTTGTGGCAAGACTACCTCAATTGGCACGATGCATTTCGCTTTCCTGATCGCTTTCTAGAATCGCGCCTTAGTGAATCTGAGGACCTCGAATTTGAAGTAGAATTTGAATTTAATAAGCACCAACAAGAAAAGTTAAATACTTCAAAACTGGACGAATTCAGCATTAAGGAAGCCTACTACCAAAGTATAGATGCAGGTCAAAAAGGCAAAATGGCTATAGATCTGTCCATGAAAAACCATGTGGAAGTCATTACCGAATCCGCAAAATCACTTGATGAAGCACTTGAGTTAACACAATTACTCATTGAACACGTTGAATACCGGCTGAAGCACTACACAAAGTGTATTTCGAAAAGCACTCCTAATTACCTTAAATACCTTTTAGAAACGTATTTACGACAACTAAAACAGGTACTTTATTTTCATTTTCAGGATGAACAATAATCGTTTGAAATGGATTTTTGCACAATACAAAGTGCGAAATACTAATTTATCATAGGATAATATATGGTGCTTAACTGAAAAATGTTAAATTGCACCAACTATTAAATTATTACTTATGAAAATTGGAATTAAACACCAAGAGACTTATTCTCGTGGTGAATTGTTACTACGCACAATTTTTGGGTTTATTTACATTGCAATCCCTCATTTGTTTGTGCTGTACTTTTTAATGATTGTATCGGGAATTTTCAATTTTATTACTTTCTGGGCAATTCTATTCACAGGGAAATTCCCAAAAAGTATGTTTGAATACCAACTGAACATGATGAGGTGGCAATTAAGGGTAAGTGCCCGTTTGAATAATCTTTCGGATGGCTATCCAGCTTTTGGATTATCTAAAACAGACGATAACATTACATTAGAGATTGATTACCCTGAAAGTTCAAGCAGAGGAACTTTGTTACTTCGTTTGTTTTTTGGTGTATTTTACGTATACCTGCCTCATGGTATTTGCCTTATTTTCCTTGCTTTGGGTGCGCTTTTTGTTCGACTCATTGCTTTTTGGGTTGTTCTAATCACTGGAAAGTATCCTACAGGAATGCATGGATACATGGTAGGCGTTGTAAGATGGTCAACGAGAGTTGGTGCCTACATGGCATACATGACAGACACCTATCCGCCCTTCTCTACAAAAGAAAACTAAGTATAATTGTAAACAACACCACTACTCATAAAACAAGAAAAGCTCTCCTCATGGGGGGCTTTTTTTATGTTGAAAACCTATTGCCTAATCCTGCAAACACAGGTAAAAGATTGGTTAAATTTGTTCCGAAATTTAAGCTAATATGTCAGACGATAAAAAGATCATTTTTTCCATGGTTGGCGTGAGTAAAAACACACCTCAAGGGAAACAAATCATTAAAGATATTTACCTGTCATTCTTTTACGGGGCAAAAATTGGAATCATCGGTCTAAACGGCTCAGGTAAATCCACCGTCATGAAAATAATTGCCGGATTGGATCAGTCTTATCAAGGTGATGTGGTTTTTTCACCTGGTTATTCCGTAGGCTACTTACCACAAGAGCCTGAACTAGATCTGTCAAAAACAGTGAAGGAGATAGTGATGGAAGGTGCTCAAGAAACTGTTGATGTTCTTAAAGAATATGAAGAAATAAATAATGCCTTCATGGACGAAGAAGTATTGAACGATCCTGATAAAATGGACAAACTAATTTCCCGACAAGGAATCGTTCAAGATAAAATTGACGCACTCGATGCATGGGAACTAGATACTAAATTAGATAGAGCGATGGACGCGCTGCGCTGTCCTCCTGATGATCAGCTTATTTCAACGCTTTCTGGGGGTGAGAAACGCCGTGTAGCTTTGTGTAGATTATTACTTCAGAATCCAGACATACTATTGTTAGATGAACCTACGAATCACCTTGACGCAGAATCTATTGAATGGCTTGAACAACATTTACAACAATACAAGGGTACAGTGATTGCAGTCACCCACGACAGGTACTTCCTTGACAATGTGGCCGGTTGGATTTTGGAACTGGATAGAGGAGAGGGTATTCCTTGGAAAGGAAACTACTCATCATGGTTAGAACAGAAAGGGAAACGCTTGAAAGATGAGGAAAAAACTGAATCAAAGCGACAAAAAATGCTTGCGCGAGAGCTGGAATGGGTTAGGATGAATCCGAAAGGAAGGCATGCAAAAAACAAGGCCAGATTAACCAACTACGATAAAATGCTTGCTGAAGATTTGAAAGATAAAGAGGCAGCACTTGAAATTCCTATTCCAAATGGTCCGCGACTTGGGACTAACGTTATTGATGCGGAACATGTGGCTAAATCTTTTGGAGAAAAGTTGCTTTATGACGACCTGAACTTCAAACTTCCACCTGCAGGTATTGTTGGCGTCATTGGTCCGAATGGCGCAGGTAAAACGACCATATTTAAAATGATCATGAATGAATTACTGCCTGATCAAGGAGCTTTTCAGGTCGGAGAAACAGTAAAAATAGGCTACGTAGATCAAACACACAAAGACATTCATCCAGATAAAACAGTATTCGAAGTCGTTTCTAACGGACTTGAATTTGTGGAAGTCGGAAACCAAAAAATCAACTCTCGTGCCTATTTGTCAAAGTTTAATTTTAACGGTTCCGATCAAAACAAGAAAGTTGGAATCTTATCAGGTGGAGAACGAAAC
>JBILNH010000168.1:0-5342 GCA_044375095.1 Crocinitomicaceae bacterium | reverse complement strand
CTGATCGCACCATCTGGAAATTCATTAATGCATTTAGTAAAGTAGGTAATCGCTTTGTCAAATTGATTCAAATTAAAATAACAAAGCCCAATGTTATAAATAGCATCATCGACAAGTTCGCTATCAGGAAACTGCATTATCAATTCATTCATATTAGCAATTGCGTCAAAAAATAATTCATCTTTTGCTAAATTCATTCCGTCACTGAATAATTGTATTTCTTTATCTCTCATAATAATATTTTATTTTTTTTCATGAAATTGTTTCGCATTTTCTTTATAATCCTTTGAGCTAAAAGGTTTGTATTCATTCATTGTTTTAATAGCGGGTATCGTAATATAAAAGTATACCGCAACACCAATAATACCTGCTAAAACAATACCTAACCAAAAATCATTATAGGAGTATTTAGTAACAATAAATCCAGTCATAATTGAGATAAAAACTAAAATAAATGAACCTGTTTTTGAAAAGAAAGCAGATAGAAGAGCAAAAGGAATAACAAAAAGTATAAAACCTAATAAAATTTGATATATTGACCTGTGACTTTCTATAGCATATATTAAAATGCCAGAACAGAGTATTGCAGCAATACTACCAATTAAAATTTTCTTGATTCTTGTTTCCATATTGTTAAATTTGGTCCATTAATTTTGATTTCTTTTGATTAAACTCATCTTCAGAAATAACACCCATATCTAACAGCTCTTTAAGTTTTTTTAATTTATCCATTGGTGATTCCTTTTCTGAATTGTTACTTTGCATGCTCGAAATCATTGATTGTTGGATCATTTGCGGCATCATGAAGCCCATGCCTAATCCCATTCCAGCACCAACACCCGTTCCCATAGCTCCACCGGCAGCACCTTCGTTTTGAGATGCATTTTCAAGAGATAGGGCAATTTTATACTTCATAAACTCGTCCATATTACCAATTGCAGACATCCCTGAACGTTGGTCAATAACTTGCTGAACATCTTCAGGGACTGAGATTGAGTTAATGTAAAAATCATGAAGATAAAGTCCCAAGCCATCAAATTCCGTTTGCAATTTTATTCTAGCAGCTAAACTCAGATCATCGAAAGAACTGGGCATATCAAACACGGTTTTCAACTCATCGCCCAATATATTGGTCAATCGAGAAATAACTATGCTCTTTAAATAATCTTCTATATCTTCATTTCTGTAAGTTCCTTTTGTGCCAACTATTTTATTAATAAACAAAAGAGAATCTACAATCTGTATTGAGAATGAGCCAAAAGACCTGATACGAATCATTTTAAGTTCCGAATCTTTAAACAAAATAGGTTCTTTTGTACCCCATTTTAAGTTCGGAAATAATTGCTTTCCAACAAAGTAGACTTCGGCTCTAAATGGTGAGTCAGGCCCATAACCAAAAGATGTTACCCATTTACCTATTAGTGGTATGTTTTGAGTTTCTAGCACATGGCGTCCAGGTTTAAAAATATCGAGTGCTTTCCCGTCTCGAAAAAAAACTGCTTCTTGACTTTCTCTAACAGTTAATTGCGCACCCCATTTAATTTCTGCAGGCCCATCATTAGGCATGCGTTTAACCATTGTATTACCAGAGTTGTCAAGAAACTCTATTACCTCCATTAATTTTGGCATGATGTAGATTATTTAAATTCGTTAATGTAATTGTTTCTCTTTAGCAAGATTTCCGTACAATTATTAAGTTGATTCTTTGCAGTTACTAAGTCATCTGAAGATGTTAATTCGAAAAACCGTTTAACGCTTTCGGCAAGATCAAAGTCGTATTGATATATCGAAAAAAGTTCATCTTCTTTGATTTGATTATCACTAAAAAAACCTGTGGAACCATATGGTGCAAATTTCACTTTTGATAAAAAAGTATTCGTTTCTTTTCGAACTTCCTCTAGTTCATTCATTTTGGATTTGTCTTTTATTTTTAGTGCTTCCTTCATTTGAGAATAGATATTTTTTTCAGATTCTGACAGCTGGGCGGATATTGAATCTCTTAAAATCTTATCGCAGTTTTTGCGGCCATCACGCTCAGCATATCCTTTATATCCAGGTATCAAGGAACCTATCTTGTCAAAGACATTTTTTATTCTATCCATTTTTTAAGTCATTTTTAGTTTAAAATAATATTTTTCTGTTTGTCCGTTTTCAGCATTGGCTATAACTAATAAATAAGCGCAATGACCTATATTTAAGCCTAATTGGATTTAAGAAAAATATTGGATGAACAGGTTGAAGGGCTGTATAATGGTGTTTCATAAATTAGGCATTAATGGTCCTAAAATAAATATTTTTTACATATATGTATATTTTACATAACAAAAAAGCACCCGCCACTGACGGATGCTTTTCACACTATTTTTTAGATACCGTTTATTGATATTCTCTTACCCAATAGAAATCACCAACTGCTTATCCAGCCCGATTTCAATTAATTTTTGATAGGTGGAAAGTTGGATGTCACTCAAGCCGCGTTCAATGCGTGATATGTAACTTTTCTTTGTGCCTGTTTTATCTGCTAATTCTTCTTGCGTTAAATGAGCTTGTAAACGGGCTTCTTTTAGCATTACACCTAAGCGAAAGGCAAGGGAATCTGCTTCGTAAAGATCACGCTTTTCAGTTCCTTTCTTTCCGTATTTCTCGTCAAGGAGTTGATCAAATGATTTAACTTGTTTCATCTTCTTTTTGAATTAAGTATTCTTTTCTTCTTTTTTGGGCAAGCTTTATCTCACTAGCTGGTGTTTTCTGTGACTTCTTCACAAATGCATTCGTTAATACAACCACCAATCCATCGTCTTGGAAACATAATATGCGTATACTTTTTTGAAAGGTTACTACCCTTACTTCGTATATTCCATTCGTGTTTTCTAGTTTCTTAAAAAACGATGTCGGTACATGTTGTTCATAACGAACCAAATCCAGTACATACTCTATTTTTAATTGTACTTTTTGAGGTTGATTGCTGTAAAAGTCAATGACATAGTCACCGAAAAAAATGATATTTCTTACCACTTGCACAAAGTTAACTAATTAGTTTACTATTTCCAAATTTTAGATGCTACTTTATCTATTAATTCAAATTTTTCATTCTCATCAATAAACGGAAGTCAAGTTCAGATGATTTGGAATCAAAAACCAATTTCAACTGACATTTTCAACGAATTAATTGAAGTTAATATGAGAAAATCGCGAAAAAAAAACACAAAAAAAGCACCCGCCACTGACGGATGCTTCTGCTTTTTATTTATTAAAGATTTACGCTTGTGGCGCTTCTTCTTTTCTTTCTGGTCTTGGAAGAAGTACTTTGCGTGAAAGTTTCCATTTTTTGGTTTTTGGGTCTTTACCAACTACCTTGAATTTCAACACATCACCTTCCTTACACACATCCTCCATCTTCGCTACTTTCTCCCAAGAGAATTCAGAGATGTGGATCAATCCATCCGTACCAGGTAAAATCTCAACGAAACAACCGAAGTCCTTCACCGATTTAACCTTACCTTCATACTCTGCTCCTTCTTCTACTTGCGGTGGGAAAGCAATCGCTTTGATGCGACGAACGGCTTCCTTCATGTCGTCACCGTTGTTCGACAAGATTTGCACACGTCCTTCTCCGTTTTCCAACTCTTCGATGGTAATCGTAGTTTTCGTTTCTTTCTGCATCGCCTGAATGATTTTTCCTCCAGGTCCGATGATCGCACCAATCATTTCGTTTGGTACAGTGAACGCTTCAATACGCGGAGCTTGCGGTTTCAATTCAGCATTTGGCGTGGCAATCGTTTCTGTAATCTTGCTTAAGATGTGTAAACGTCCTGCTCTCGCCTGCTCTAACGCCTGAATCAATACTTCGTATGGCAATCCGTCTACTTTGATGTCCATTTGACACGCGGTAACTCCTGCTAAAGTTCCTGTCACTTTAAAGTCCATGTCTCCCAAGTGATCTTCGTCTCCAAGGATATCAGACAATACTGCGAATTTACCTTCGTCTGCTACCAATCCCATGGCAATTCCAGATACTGGAGCCTTGATTTGAATTCCTCCGTCCATTAAGGCCAACGTTCCAGCACAAACTGTTGCCATTGATGATGATCCATTGGATTCTAAAATGTCAGATACCAATCGAACGGTGTACGCTAAATCAGCTGGCAAAACCGGCTTCAATGCACGCAATGCCAAGTTTCCGTGACCGATTTCACGACGGGATGTCCCGCGTAATGGTCGCGCTTCTCCTGTTGAGAATGGCGGGAAGTTGTAGTGCAACATGAATTTTTCTGTTCCTTGGAACGTTGCGCCATCAATCATCTGCTCGTCCATTTTCCCTCCAAGTGTCAATGTCGTAATGGATTGTGTTTCACCGCGCGTAAATACTGCCGATCCGTGAACCATTGGCAAGTAATCTACTTCTGCCCAAATTGAACGTATCTCGTCAAATTTACGTCCATCCAAGCGTTTTCCTTCGTGCAACATCACGTAACGAACGGCTTTCTTTTTTACTTCTGAGAAATAAACGGATACAAATCCGCCGACCTCTGCTAGCTCTTCTTCAGTGTATGTCGCTTTTAAATCTGCTTTAATCGCTTCAAACAACTCTGAACGTTTCGCTTTGTTCGCCAAGCCCATGCGCGCTACTTCTTTACAACGCTCCATTGCGAATTCAAATACTTTCGCTTTTACTTCGTCGTTGTGCACCTCGTGGCTGTATGTTCTTTTTGGATTAGCTGTTGGAATTTCAGCAGCTAAGTCCAACTGGAACTGACATTGTTCTTTAATGGCTTCGTGTGCCAATTTAATTGCTTCAACCATTTCCAATTCAGAAATCTCTTGAAACTCTCCTTCCAACATGTTGATGTCCTTCATCGTTCCGGCAATCATCATGTCGACATCCGACTCTTTCATTTCTTGCATCGACGGATTGACAATCCATTGACCATTCACACGACCGATGCGTACTTCTGACATTGGTCCATTAAACGGAATGTCTGAAACAGCGATTGCAGCTGAAGCCGCTAAACCACACAAGGCATCCGGATTGTTCACACCATCGTAAGAAAGCAATTGAATCATCAATTGAACTTCAGCATGGTAATCATCTGGAAACAAAGGGCGTAATGCGCGGTCAACCAAACGCATAACTAAAATTTCACTTTCAGATGGACGTGCTTCACGACGGAAGAATCCACCAGGAAAACGACCAGCTGCCGCATATTTCTCGCGGTAATCAACAGTTAATGGTAAGAAGTCAATTCCTTCTTTTGCTTCGGGTGCAGATACAACCGTAGCGAGCAACATGGTGTCGCCCATACGTACAACGACCGAACCGTCGGCCTGTTTTGCCAATTTAC
>JBILNH010000167.1:0-5357 GCA_044375095.1 Crocinitomicaceae bacterium | reverse complement strand
TATTTTAATCGACTACCGGATCATGAATGCTTCGTTTAGAGATTACTTCACTATTTCTACTCACACCCCAAAAAAAATATTTCAGTGGAAAAATTTCGACGGTTTAGTTAAAGGAGACGTTGAGGCTTATCACTTCGAATATGATGAAGGTACTATGGGTCCTGTAAAAGATATTCTTGTAAAAAAAGCGATACTTCTTCAACCAAAAAATGAAGTAGATCCGTTCACCTACGAGCCTGAAATGCAAAAAACCGACGTACTTATTCATCGTTTTTTTTATCACCCATCTAAAGGAACTTACATGACTAAAAAATAAAGAAATGGACCAGAGAAAAGTCCATTTCTTCATCATTTGTATGCCTTAAAAATTACCACGAAGAGTTAAAATAAAGTTTCTTCCTGGACCCGAAATATTTGATGCGAATACCCTGTAATTCATATCTAATAAGTTTTCACATGCCAATTGCAATGAAACATACTTATTGAATTGATACCCTAACCTCAAATTAATCGTATACCAAGCTGGCATTCCTTGAGGCAAAGCATATGCTTGATTATCCTCACCGGAAGGATGGTACTCCTCTATCCTTTTCCATTGATTAAACAACGTGAAAAATTCACCCGTAAATCCTTTTTCGTTTACTTTAATTCCAATTTTTCCATATCCAGGTGGAATATGATCCAGAGAAATAGCAATGGAATCCGTAACAATTTGTGCTTTTGTTAACGTGTAATTTGCATAGGCAGAGACATTGGAAGACAATTTTGCATTTACGCCTAATTCCAATCCGTATAAGAATGCGCGTTGGGCGTTTAACATGGATTGAACATTGCTCATTACACCATCATACAAAATGGTGTCCTGTCCATTGAATGAACTCTCTCCAACCGATAATGCATTTGTAAACCATGTGTAAAATCCGGTCGCTTGGATAGAAATATCTTTACTTAAAACTTGATATAATCCAATTTCTCCATTGTAGGTATATTCTGGTTTCAGCGATTCATTTGGAATAATAACATTGCCTGGTGAAGAGTCAAACACTTTACTCATATCATCCACATTTGGAGCTCGAAATCCCGTAGAAAACAACACATTTATACGCGTTGAATTTGAAGGCAAATAATTGAGTCCAATCATGCCGGTTAATGCCCCATTTTGCTGATTAACCTCTGAAAATGGGAATTGAAAAAAAGTAGTATCGTTAAACAACGCATTTAATCCAACATGAGAATAGCGCAAACCATCATTCACGATCAATCGATCATTAATTTCCCAAGTATGCGTCAAATATGCCGATAATGAATACATCTGCGATCCACCGGAAGCATAACGGGTTGAAACAGGTGCTTCATCACCAGAAAATATATTGGTCCCGAAAGCTGTAGAAGCAACGTCATTATACCACGCATCAATTCCGTAACGAAGTTCATGTGCTTTAATCTTTTTCGCCACATCTGCTGTCAACGTGAATACATTCAAATTCTCATACCGATTATTTCGAACTGCCTCATTAAATTTTCGATCCATTCTACTTTCCTGAATCTTCTGATAACCAATTACGACTCGCGCATTGTCGTACCATTTGGTGTTAGATAATTCAAGAGTATATGATGCAAGTAATCGTTGCTGAGGTCCGTAATACCATTCTGCAAATCTTGGAATGTTATTACCATCAACTAATGTTAGACGATCATAACGATCAATATTTGATGAAGTTGAAAACTGAAAATTCAAGATATGCTTCACTTTTTCTGATTGCTTGAACAAGAACTTTTGAAGCACATCGTATTGACTATACCCTGATCCAATCTGTAAATTTGTATCAGGGTTATTGAGAATTGAATCTTTCCCATTTATGTGTTCCACATACCACGAGCGCGCACCAAAATTACCAACTGCTGGTTTTCGATGTGCACCTTGCCGAAGATCACCAAACGAGCTAACTGTAAAAGAAGTTAATGATCCAAAACGTTTCTTACCAACAGAAACATTTGCGTGCGTAACATAACCAGAAGCTGCAGAGTGGTACCGTAGATATGCGCCTGCTTTTACGAGAGTTGACTCATCCGTCGACAATGAAGGATTTTTAGTATAGAAAGACAACACACCACCGAGTGCATCTGAACCATACATTACTGAACCAGGACCGAAAATCACTTCTGCACGATCAAGAATGGAATTATCTATGGTAATCACGTTTTGCAAGTGACCACTCCGGTAAATCGCATTGTTCATTCGAATACCATCAACAACAAGAAGCACTCTGTTAGCTTCGAACCCGCGAACAACTGGGCTTCCCCCACCTAACTGACTTTTTTGCACAAACACATTACCGGTATTGGCCAAGACATCAGCTGTTGAGGACTGATTCATTTGTTGAATTTCCGAAGCCCTTATTACTTGAATTTTTTGAGAAACATCCTTTCTTTTCTCTTCAAACCGGCTCGCAGACACAATCACCTCATCAATTGAATTGATATTTTCAATCATTTCAATACGGTAATTTAAGGAGACTATTTGTTCCCAAGTTAGCTGAAGGGTGTTATACTGAGGATGGGTAATTTTTAAGAAATTTCCATGCGTTAATCCTTTGTAAGGGACCGTTCCTTTTTGATCGGACCGACCCAACAACACTTTTTTGTCCTCTGAGTATACTACTGCACCCTGAATGGGTTGTAATGTATAACTATCGACGATTACTATAGTTTGGGATAATGCAACCTTGACACAAGCAAAAAGCATGAAGGTCATGATTAAAACTATTTTTTTCATGATTAATTTAAATTGTAAGTCATTAAAAACGGTTTAACACCGGTAGGACAAACAATTTAAATTCGGTGGAGGCGTGTGTATTGGAATGAAAGGTGAAGATAACTTCGAAAGATAAACAAAACAATCCTGCCGTCTTTCAGGTAAATAGACCTCAATAGTAGGATCTGGAAATTCAAATCGGTCAATAAGCAGCACTTTTACAAGCTTCAAAACGGTAGAATTCTGGCTATCGTCTTGCAAGTTTGAAGCGATGTATTTATTCAAATCTTTAAATAATACTTTTTCTTGGGTATCGGAAATACAGCGAAAATGCGTAATCCCGTCACATCCAGTAAACGATTGAACTACATCAAAAAGTTGATTATTCCATTCGAATTCATTTTTCTTCAACCATTTCAGCCTTTCGATTTGAGAAGTATTGAAATGAAAATCAACTAACTCTTCTGGAGGAACTCCTCGTTTTAATAACGATTTAATTTCTTTTTTTATGCGAGTATGCTTCCATTCAAAGAATACTACATAGCCGACAAGCTGCCAGCTAAACAGTAGTAAAAAACACCAACCGAAACATTTGCGCATCCTGCAAAAATATACTTTTACAACTTATTGAATCGTTTATGTCACAATATTTAACAGTTCCAAAAACTGCTCGCTATGAAATCATTGGCTCAATCGAACAGGCTAAAATAATTGTCTTTGCTCTTCACGGTTATGGTCAACTTGCCCCATATTTTATTAGGAAATTTGAAGGACTAGACGAGAAAATTGCCATAGTGGCACCAGAAGGACTTCATCGATTTTATTTATCTGGCAGTAACGGAAGGGTTGGTGCATCGTGGATGACAAAGGAGGAACGTGAAAATGACATACAAAATAATTTAACTTATTTGAATGCATTATATACCCATTTACGCATCAACAACGAAAAGTCAAGGATCATTTTATTGGGGTTTTCGCAAGGTGGCGCTACAGCTGCAAGATGGTTTACGGAATCCCCTAAGTTGTTTCATAAGTTGATCATGTGGGCCTCCATATTTCCTCCAGATGTTTCTTTTCCTTTAAAATTGGAAGATACTCAGGCTCATTTTTTTGTTGTTGGAGATCAAGATGAGTACTTTGATAGTTTGGAGGCAGAAAGTGTTTGTGACTTTTACAAAGCCCACGGATTTAAGTGTTTGCGATACAGCGGAGGACATAACATTGACACAAACCTATTAAAAGGAATATTAAATCAAATTTGAGAAATGAAATGAGTGTTGCTTATTTGGCATAATTTCTGATATTTGCAGTGAAAAATCACACAATGAAAAGTATACTTTTTATCATAAGTTTGGTCGCATTTTCCGCCTTAGGACAAGACTCGAAATCCCAAGCCATTCTGAATAAACTATCCGCCAAAATCAAAGGTCAAAAATCGTTTTACATCGAATTTAATGCCAATGTAAAAAACAATTCAAACGGAACAAATGCGAGTGAAACAGGTAAAGGGTGGGTTAAAGGTGAGAAATTTTGTGCTTCTTATGGTAATAATACAATTATATCAAACGGAGTAAAAACATGGACTGTTGTAAAGGAAGATAAATCGGTTTATGAGACAGATGCGAATGAGCGAGATGAGGAAACAATGAACCCTAAAAAGCTCATGACCATTTGGGAGACGGGATTCAAAAACAAGTACGAAAAGGAAACGAAATTGAATAATGAGGCCGTACATGTTATTGATCTTTACCCGAAAAATGGAGGAAAAGTTGATTACCACACCATTATTCTATACATTTCGAAAACATCAAACGAATTGAAAAAAGCTGTAATGAAGGCAAAAGATGGAACGGTCATGACTTACACGCTCACAAAGTTTCAAGGAAATCCTACGATAGAAGAATCAAAATTTGTTTTCGACTCCAAGAAATATCCGGGTTACACGATTATAAAAGATTAATTTTTTCTCTTTTTAATAGCGTAAAAGTTCCTGAATAGCTTTCTCTAAACGTTCTTTAGGCAAGAATTGATTTTCAAGAGGTACTGCAAATGGAACGGGAGTATCCAAAGATGCCACACGCTTCACCGGTGCATCTAATGCATGGAAACAATTTTCAGTAATTCGTGCTACGATCTCGCCCCCTATTCCACCAGTCATACAATCTTCATGCAGCACAAGTGCTTTTCCTGTTTTAGATACTGCCGCATAAACAGCTTCTTCATCAAACGGCAGAAGAGTTCTTAAATCAAGGATTTCGAACGATACATTGGTCATGTTTTCTGCCATTTCCGTTGCCCAATGAACACCTAATCCATAGGTGATTATAGTTATGTCATTTCCTTCTTTAACAGTCCTTGCTTTGCCAATTTCTACAGTGTAGTAGTCATCAGGAATTTCTTCTTTAAGACTGCGGTATAAGTACTTGTGTTCAAAAACCATAACTGGATTTGGATCTTCAATTGCGGCATTCAACACTCCTTTCGCATCGTATGGAGTGGAAGGAAATACAACTTTCAATCCGGGAGTATGGACAAACCATGCTTCATTACTTTGCGAATGAAAAGGTCCAGCTGCTGTACCTGCACCTGTTGGCATACGAAC
>JBILNH010000001.1:0-60435 GCA_044375095.1 Crocinitomicaceae bacterium | reverse complement strand
TCACAAATACTGTTCAACAAGTTAACTACACAATTACTCCAACCTCTCCTTTTGGATGTGTTGGGAACTCTCAAACTTTTATTGCTAACGTCAACACTGCACCAATAATTGCAAATCAAGCCAGTACCATTTGTTCAGGTGGATCATTTTCATATTCAAACCTTGCTTCATTCAGTGGAACTGGAAATGTCGTTCCTACTGGAACGACATACACTTGGACTGTTATTGATAACACAAACATTACAGGAGAGTCGTCACAAACAACTGGAGTCGCGACCATCTCACAAACATTAACAAATACATCTTCAACTGCCCAAGTGGTAACCTATACTGTTACCCCAACTGTTGGTGGCTGTCCTGGTCAACCTTTTACAATAACTGTTACGGTTAATCCGTTGCCAATTATCACGAGTGTTAATGCGTTAACTATTTGTAGTGGAAGCGCTGTCAATCTTGCTTTAGTCTCCAATGTTGCTGGTGCGAACTTCACTTGGATTGCAGCAAATAGTACTCAAGTTACAGGCGAATCGACCTCATTACAAACCAGTTCAGTAATTACTGATATTCTTTCCAATCCTACGGCAAGTAATCAAACAGTAAATTATACTATTACTCCATTCATTAATGGTTGTCAGGGAACTCCGCAGACCTTACAAGTTACTGTAAAGCCTATTCCAGCAATGGCAAGTAGTTCGACTGCATCCATTTGTAGCGGTTCGCCTGTTGGATTGGCGCTATCTTCTACAGTGGCAGGATCAACGTTTAGTTGGGTTGCGGCGGACAGTTTAAATGTAGCCGGAGAAAGCCTCGTTGCACAAACAGGTGCTACAATTACGGATATTTTATTGAACTCTACTGCGACAAATCAAGTTGTTACGTATACTGTTACTCCAACTGCGAATGGCTGTCTTGGCACTCCGCAACTTGTAACGGTTACTGTTCGACCTAATCCCGTATTAACCAACACTACTAACCAAACGATTTGTAGCGGAGCAACCCTTGCAATTAATTTAACAGCGAATATTCCCGGAACAACTTTTAGTTGGTCTGCAGCTGCGAATAATAATGTTGGAGGAGAAACTACCAGCATTCAAAGTACCGGAATTATAAATGATGTGTTAACGAACAATACCCTCTTGGATCAAATTGTAGTTTACACAGTTTCTTCAACACTAAATGGTTGTAGTTCAAACCAGACTATTTCTATTACCGTTCGACCTAACCCGATACTTACTAGCCCTGCGACATTAACAATTTGTAGCGGAGCGGCTGTAAACTTGGCACTCACGTCTAACTTAAGTGGGACGACTTTTTCATGGGTTGGATCGCCAAATACAAACGTTACTGGGGAAACGACGACACCGCAATCAACAGCAACAATACCTGATGTATTGACATTAACTGGAAATCAGTCAACAATTGTTACCTACACCGTAACACCAACGCTAAATTCATGTGTTGGAACACAGCAAATCGTCAATGTTACCGTTCAGCCTAACCCTCAAATGGTTAGTTCAAATGCTGCCACGATATGTAGTGGTGATGCTGTGAATCTGGTTCTGTCTTCCTCGCTAAACGGATCGTCATTTAGTTGGTCAGCGACAGATAATCCTTTGGTAAATGGAGAGAGTACTACAGCACAAACCGTTGGAACAATCACTGACCAACTTGTTAATACGTCAACCACCAACCAACTGGTAACCTACACAATAACTCCAAATCTAAATGGTTGTTTAGGTGATCCTCAGACGGTTACCATTACTGTAAAGCCTCGTCCGGTAATGACTAGTGCGACGTCTGATACAATCTGTAACAATACAGCAGTCAATTTCACGCTTTCAGCCAGTGTTCCTGGTTCGAGTTTCAGTTGGCAGGCTGCTCCTAACGCCTTTGTGAATGGTGAAAGCATAACTCCTCAAACAGCCTCAATAATTAATAATACGCTTGTTAACACAACAAGTATTTTCCAAGTAGTAAATTATACCATTACGCCTACAGTGAATGGATGTACAGGAACGCCTCAACAGTTAGCAATTACTGTAGTTCCTCCACCGTCAGTTACACCACCGGTAAGCACTCCGATTTGTAGCGGACAAACGCTGTCTATTTCTCTATCTGGACCGATTACCGGAACACAATTTAGTTGGTCGGCTCTTGCGAATGCCAATGTAACAGGAGAAAGTACAACACCTGTTAACAGTTCACTTATCAATGATGTATTGATCAACACGAGTAATTCAACTCAACAGGTAAATTACACCGTAACTCCAACGCTATTGGGATGCCCTGGAAACACAATTAATGTGTTGGTTTCTGTTCAGCCAAGTCCACTGCTTACGAGCGCATCGATTGATACAATATGTAGTGGAACAACCCTAGCAATTGCACTTAGTTCAAATGTCTCTGGTGTGAGTTATTCTTGGTCCGCAGTTGATAACACAAACGTTACTGGCGAAAGTACAACTGCTCAAACTACCTCTTTAATTAATAATACACTCATAAATTCAAGTGGCGTAAATCAAGTAGTAACATATTCTGTTACACCTACTGCAAATGGGTGTCAAGGTACGGTGCAAACGATTACCATAGTTGTTAAACCAACCCCAACTATGACATCGAATGCAACTGCTTCAATTTGTAGTGGAAGTTCACCAAACTTAAGTTTAACGAGTTCAATAACCGGTACAACTTTTTCATGGATAGCTGTTGCCAATGCAAATGTAACAGGAGAATCAACAACAACACAGAATAGTAATGCTATAACAAACACACTTGTTAATACTTCAACAGCTGTTCAGCAAGTAGTATATAATGTTACACCAACATTTAATGGTTGTCCTGGCCCTGTTCAGCAAGTTACCATAACTGTTCTGCCTACCCCATCGATAACTGGTCCAAATACACTTTCTATTTGCAGTAATTCCGCGGTAAATCAAACGTTAACCTCAACTGTTACAGGTACAACATTTTTATGGATTGCGACTAATAATGCAGTTGTTACAGGTGAAAGTACAACCTCCCAAACGGGTGGAACAATTACAGATGTCTTGATAAACAATTCATTTGCTAATGAAACAGTTCAATACACGATAACACCAACCTTAAACGGCTGTTCAGGATCTCCATTTATATTGAATGTAACTGTTAAACCAATACCAAGTGTTGTTGGACTGCAAAATATAACATTTTGTAGTGGAGGTAATGTCAATACCATTCTGAATGCGAATGTTACCGGATCCACTTTTTCTTGGGTTGCAACTTCAAATTCTAGTGTTACGGGCGAGAGTACATCCAATCAAACTACCGGATTAATCAATGATGTTCTTATCAATACTACGCCTATTGACCAAACAGTTACCTATACTGTAACACCTATATTCAATAGTTGTAGTGGGCTTAGTCAACAATTCACGGTGACAGTTAAACCGAATCCAAATATGACAAGTGCTTCGGCACTTTCATTGTGTAGCGGAAATACAGTTGGATTGACATTAACTGCTGATGTTACAGGAACAAACTTTACCTGGTCAGCAGCAACCAATGCAACAGTTGGTGGAGAAACAACAACAGCAACATCATCTTCTACAATTAACGATTTACTTACGAATACTAGTAATAACAGCAGTGTTGTAAGTTATTCCATTCAGCCTTCTGTCAATGGGTGTAGTGGTTTGCCGCAAACTGTTAATGTTACAGTTAATCCATTACCAACTGTTACAAGTCCGTCACAATTGACTATTTGTAGTGGTGAGGCCGTTAACCTGAACCTAACTTCTTCATTAAACGGTTCAAATTTTACATGGTCCGCAGCGAATAATGCATCTGTTGGAGGTGAAACAACAACCAATCAGAGCACTTCAAGCATTAGCGACGTACTGATCAATTCAACGACAGCAGATCAAACGGTTGTCTATTCAATTATACCTACGTTTAATGGCTGTCCAGGACAATCGCAACAATTGAATGTGGTTGTGAAACCACGACCAAGTTTACTTATCTCTTCCACCTCATCCATCTGTAGCGGGGGTTCACTATCAATACCATTGAACGCAAACATCAGTGGAACAAGTTTCAGTTGGTCCGCAGCATCCAACTCTAACGTGACTGGAGAAAGCCTTACAGCGCAAGTATCTGCCACAATTAATGATCAATTAATAAACACTACTGCTAGCAGTCAGGTTGTCAATTATACTGTTATACCAACCTTTAATCAATGTACTGGTACATCCCAGGTTGTGGCTGTAACTGTAAATTCTAGCCCAACGATTACTAGTGCTTCTGCATTAACCATTTGTAGTGGGGACGCACTCAATTTCGCATTAACATCAAATATCTCAGGAACAACATTCAATTGGGTAGCCGCTGCAACTGCAGACGTGTCCGGTGAAAGTACAACTGCTCAAAACACAGGAATTATTTCAGATGTTCTCAACAACCTTACGCTTTCCGATCAACAAGTTGTCTATACAGTCACTCCTACCTTTAATGGATGTACAGGTGCAACTCAAACGCTAACCATAACGGTTAAACCTCGACCTCAGATCAGTCCGGTTAATCCACTTACAATTTGTAGTGGTCAATCGTTAAACGTGCCTCTGATTACCAACATTACTGGAGCAACTATAAGCTGGTCAGCTGCCAGTAATACAAGCATTACTGGAGAATCGAATGCCACACAAAATTCATCAACGGTTAACGACATTTTAATTAATAATACGTCAACAGTTCAACAAGTTGTTTACACTTATTCTTCGTCATTCAATGGATGCGCGAGTTCACCCCTTACTATCACTGTAAATGTTAACCCGACTCCTTCTGTAACGAGTTTACCCAATGTCACCATATGTTCAGGTGCGCAAGTCAACTTGAATTTGACATCATCAGTTTCAGGAAGCACTTTTAGTTGGATCGCTAATTCAACCGTTAATGTGAACGGAGAAAGTTCAACCCTGCAATCTTCCTCGTCAATTAGCGATGTATTGGTGAATTTAACTACAGCTTCTCAGACCGTAATTTACAATATTACGCCAACAGCCAACGGTTGTGCGGGTACGACCCAAACAGTAACCGTAGTTGTTAATCCAAATCCAACCTTATCTAATCTAACCAACCTTACTATATGTAGTGGTCAACCAGTAAACTTGCAATTAACGAGCAACGTTAGCGGCGTAACCTATTCTTGGGTAGCTCAAAATAATACGGATGTTACTGGAGAAAGCACAACTGTACAGACAACTTCAACCATAAATAATGTTTTAATTAATAACTCTACAAGCGATCAAACCGTCACGTATACTGTTACCCCAAGTGCAAATGGATGTTCGGGAAGTTCACAATTAATAAATGTACTTGTAAAACCAACACCTGTAGTAACGAGTGCAAACTCCTTGACATTGTGTAGCGGACAACTTGTAAATTTATCGCTTACCTCATCTATTGTTGGCACCTCATTTCAATGGTTAGCGACGTCTAACGCAAACGTTCAAGGTGAAAATTCAAGTCCTCAAACCAGTTCATTTATTAATGATTCTTTAGTCAATACAACCTCAATTGCGCAAATCGTTAATTATACGATAAATCCATCCTACAATGGTTGTAACGGACCACCCCAAACGGTTCAAGTAACTGTGAATCCATCTCCAGTAATAAACAGTTCCGCAACTGTAACAATTTGTAGTGGAAATGCAGTCGGACTAAACCTGAGTTCCTCAATACCAGGTACAAGTTTCACTTGGCAAGCCGCCGCAACAAACACGGTGACCGGTGAAAGTACATCGTTACAAACAAGTGCTGCGATTAACGATGTGTTATCTACAAATCAAACAACTGAACAGCTCGTTCTGTATACGGTTACACCAATTGTCAATGGCTGCTCTGGTCCTAGTCAAGTGGTTACAGTAACCGTGAAACCAACGCCTTCATTAACTGGACTTTCTCCATTAACTATATGCAGTGGTTCTTCTCTATCTATAAACCTGAATGCTACAATTAGTGGTACTACCTTTAGCTGGTCAGCGCAGTCAAACGCAGGAGTAACTGGGGAAAGTACAAACATTCAGAATTCAGCTATTATTACTGATGCGTTGACGAATACAACAACGACAACACAGCAGGTCGTTTACTCAATAACACCGTCCTTCAATGGATGTTTTGGTGCTGCACAGCAGTTAACTGTTACGGTTGCTCCTATTCCTGTGCTTACAAGTAATTTAACTAACACCATTTGCAGTGGCTCTGCTGTAAACCTTAACTTGACATCAAATGTCTCAGGTGCTGCATTTAGTTGGTCGGCGACCGATAATAATTCTACGACAGGAGAGACGACAACAACACAGAACACAAATAGTATAAACGATATTTTAATCAATCCGGGATTGGTTAATCAAACCGTAAATTATTCCGTGGTAACAACTGCGAATGGTTGTTCTAGTAATAATCAACAAGTAAGTGTTATCGTTCAACCTAACCCTGTAATGAATAGTGCCACATCACTAACCATTTGTAGCGGTTCAGCGGTAGCAATTCCATTGAGTGCAAGTATAACAAACACGACATTCACCTGGTCAGCAGCTGCAAACAATAACGTAAGTGGTGAAAGTACTACATCCCAAAACACTACTTCAATCACTGACATACTTACAAACACTTCACTAATCAATCAAGTAGTTAATTACAATGTAATCCCTTCATTGAATGGCTGCTCAGGACCTACACAAACTGTAACAGTAACAGTGAAGCCTCGTCCTGTATTGACGGCTCCTGTAGCATTAACTATTTGCAGCGGAGACACTGTTGAATTAGCGTTGACTTCTACCATAACAGGCAGCACCTACAGCTGGTTAGCTGCTGACAATATCAATGCAACAGGTGAATCAACGTCTTTACAATCAACTAGTACGATAAGTGATATTATAATTAACACTTCTTTGTTGCCGCAAACTGTCGCATATTCAGCTACTCCTGCCTTTAATGGTTGCACCGGTTCGGCGGTTACCATTAATGTAACGGTGAATCCAAATCCTCAAATGACCAGTTCAGCGGCGGTCACTATCTGTAGCGGAAACAGTGTTTCGCTCAACCTTGGTTCGACAATAATAGGTTCTTCTTTCTCATGGGTTGCAACTCAAACAAGTAATGTTTCCGGTGAAAGCGCTACACCTCAGTCCACCGCAACCATAAACGATGTGTTGATCAATAACTTGACAACTGATCAAACCGTATTCTATACCGTTACGCCAACCGTTGCTGGTTGCAGTGGAAACCCTCAACAGGTTACTGTTACAGTGAAACCAACTCCATCGATTACAAGTGCCTCAACCCAGTCCATTTGTAGTGGAACAACATTAAGTTTTCCGCTTATATCAAGCATCTCAGGCACTAATTTCTCTTGGATTGCTACAACGAATAATAACGTAACGGGTGAATCGAGTGTTTCCCTTCAAAACGGTGCATTCATCACTGATAATTTGGTCAATACAACAAATGTCGATCAAGTAGTGACTTACACCGTAACACCAACGTTTAACGGTTGTGTTGGAGCGACTCAAATTGTTACCATTACTGTAAAACCGAATCCTGTTTTAACGAGTTCAACTACTGCCAATATCTGCAGTGGAAGTGCATTGGCAATTAACTTAACTTCCAACGTAACTGGTACGGTATTCAGCTGGGTAGCTGCTGACAACGTAGAAGTATCAGGTGAAAGTACCACGCCTCAAACGACAACAGCAATTGCCAACGTACTTACCAATAACTCATTAACTGATCAACAAGTTATTTATACTGTTTCGCCAACTGCAAACGGTTGTTCGGGTACGGCGCAAACAATTACTGTTACCGTTCGACCTGCACCGATAGTCAACAGCACAAATACTGCGGTAATTTGTAGTGGAACGGCCGTCAATCTTGCGTTTACCTCTTCAATTTCAGGCACAACATTTAGCTGGTCTGCTGCTGCTAACTCGTTTGTAAATGGTGAAAGTACGACAGCACAAACGGGAAATACACTGACTGATGTACTTACCAATACAAGTGGGTCTTCTCAGGATGTGATTTATACTGTTATTCCAACACTTAATGGATGTTCTGGTCCTTCACAACTTGTGACAGTGACCGTTAAACCAACTCCAGTAATGACAAGTGCAGCAAGTCTCGCGTTGTGCTCGGGAAGTAATGTTAACCTTAGTCTCCAGTCGAGTATTTCAGCAACGTCATTTTCTTGGGTTGCAACTGATAATCCAAACATAACTGGAGAAACATCTACTGCTGTTTCCAGCGGTTTAATTAATGATGTTTTAGTAAACACCGCATCTACAAATCAAACTGTACTATACAGTGTTACTCCAACCTTGAATGGTTGCAACGGAGTTACGCAAACAGTAAGTGTTATGGTATATCCAACGCCTTCAATTACAAGTGCGAACAATCTTACACTGTGCAGTGGTAATGTAATTGGATTGAGTTTATCGTCCACTGTTGCTGGAACAACCTATACATGGTCTGCTGCTGACAATACAAATGTCACAGGAGAAAGCACATCACCACAATCGACTTCCACAATATCAGATTTGGTTGTGAATACAAGTGGCGCAGATCAAATAATAAACTACTTGATTACACCTGTTGCGAATGGATGTTTTGGTAACGCGCAAGCCTTAACGGTTGTGGTTAAACCAAAACCGGTGATGAACAGTGTGGCAAATTCTACGATTTGTAGCGGAGCTAATGTGAACATTAATTTGAATGCCTCAATACCGGGAACTACATTTAGTTGGGTGGCGAGTCCAAATGCAAACGTGACAGGTGAAAGCATCTCTTCACAGAACAGCAGTACGATTACGGATGTATTGATTAATACGACGAATATCGTTCAAACAGTCACTTACACTGTAACCCCTTTATTCAATGGATGTTCTGGAACACCACAAACAGTTGTCATTACTGTGAATCCAGGTCCATCTATGACAAGCCTTTCGAATTTGACGATTTGTAGCGGAAGTTCAATTGGATTGAATTTATCATCTAACGTAACAAGCTCCTCATTCACTTGGTCTGCAACAGAAAATCTTAATGTCAGCGGCGAAAGTACTACCAATCAATTTACTGCGACGATTGGAGACATTTTGATCAATACAACTGGATCGAATGAACAAGTGACCTATACCATTACTCCTGCAGCCAATGGATGTATTGGCGGCAATCAGACCGTGACTGTAACCGTTCAGCCTAATCCTTCTGTTTCAAGTGCAAGTAATGTTACCATTTGTAGTGGAAGTGGTGTGAACTTGCCGTTAACTTCAAGTCTTCCCGGAACGACATTTTCTTGGGTAGCAACAGCAACGATTTCAGTAAATGGAGAAAGTACAACACAACAAAACACCTCGATAATTAGTGACGTACTAATTAACACGACGACATCCAACCAAACTGTGACGTATTCAGTCATTCCAACTTTAAATGGATGTCCAGGAACAGCGCAACTCGTGAATGTTTTAGTTAAACCTAACCCGGTCATGACGAGCGGTACTACTGTTTCTATTTGTAGTGGGTCAAATGTGGGATTAAATCTTTCCGCTTCAATATCAGGATCTACTTTCACATGGATTGCTCAAGATAATGCGAACGTAACCGGAGAAAACAGTGTAACTGCCCAAACTTCTGGAATCATTAGTGACCAACTTATCAATACAACGAATACAGCTCAAACTGTTTTATACACGGTAACTCCTACATTTAATTCATGCTCAGGTACACCTCAAACAGTGTCAGTTACAGTTAATCCAAATCCATCATTAACGTCATCAAGTGCCTTAACAATTTGCAGTAACAGTCCTGTCAATCTCGCTATTTCATCTAACGTTTCTGGCACAGCCTTTAGCTGGATTGCAAGCAATAACGCCAATATTAACGGTGAAAGTTTAACAAATCAAAACACTTCATCAATAAACGATGTACTCATCAATACGACTACTACAGCACAAGTCGTCAATTATACCATTACACCAACAGGTCCTGGTGGTTGCGTTGGAACAACTCAAAACCTTATCGTTACTGTAAATCCTTTACCGGTAGTAACAAACCTATCAACTGTTACAATATGTAGTAACGTAGCTGTCAATTTGAACTTAACGTCCAATATCCCAGGTACAACCTTTAGTTGGGTAGCCACGCCAAATGCATCAGTAAGTGGCGAAAATACGGTGCTTCAAAACACAAGCCTAATTAATGATGTACTTGTCAATACCACTACCTCACCGCAAACTGTTACCTACACGATTACCCCTATTCTAAATGGTTGTGCCGGATTGCCTCAAACAATTACCGTTTCTGTCGATCCGATTCCTTCAATGACAAGTATTTCTAGCTTGAGTATTTGTAGTGGTAGCAATATTAACCTTGCATTGACGTCAAATGTTTCCGGTTCAGCTTATTCTTGGGTTGCAACAGATAACCCAAATGTAACAGGAGAAAGCTTAAGTGCTGTTTCTACGTCAACAATTACGAATACATTAGTCAATACGACCAACGTTAATCAAAATGTGCTTTACACGGTTACCCCATCTGGTAATGGGTGTAATGGAAATGTTCAAACGGTTACGGTTACAGTATTCCCTTCTCCTGTTCTTTCAAGTCCCAGTAACCTTTCAATATGTAGTGGTGAAGCGGTTGGACAGTCGTTAGCGTCTACAGTTGCGGGAACAACATTTAACTGGTCAGCTGCAAGTAACGCAAATGTAGGAGGAGAAACAACAGCACTTCAAACGACATCTACGATTACAGATGTTTTGACGAATACTACAACTTCAGATCAGACTGTAGTTTATACGGTTACACCTTCGGCGAATAACTGTTTAGGAACAGGCCAATTGGTTACCGTTATCGTTAAGCCACGACCTACAATGTTAAGCAACAATTCGGCAGCAATTTGTAGTGGTTCAAGTGTTAACTTGGCATTGAACGCATCGCTGACAAATTCAACATTTACTTGGATAGCGGCTAACAACCCGCTTGTTTCAGGGGAAAGTTTAACCCTCCAAACTTCTGGTTTAATTTCCGATATCCTTACAAGTAGTTCAACTGTCAATCAAACGGTAAATTACGTTGTTACACCGTCATTTAATGGATGTACTGGATCAGCTCAAAGCGTTGCGGTTAACATAAAACCAAATCCTGCAATAACAAGTGTAAATAGCACCCAGGTTTGCAGTAACGTTGCACTTAACTTCCCATTTGCTTCTAACGTATCAGGTACGACTTATTCTTGGGTAGCCAATGATAACGTGAATATTACTGGAGAAAGTACATCTCCACAATCAACCTCATCACTAACTGATATTCTTGTTAATACAACATTATTTGAACAGGATGTAACATATACAGTAATTCCATCTGCGGCTGGATGTACCGGAGCAGGTCAAACACTTGTTGTAACAGTAACCCCAATTCCAACAATTAATAGTTTGCTCACAGCAACAATCTGTAGTGGAGAAAGCGTTGACTTACCTATAAGTTCGACTATCCCAGGAACTACATTGACTTGGGTTGCGCAAAATAATGGAAATGTAACTGGAGAAAGTCTAACAACACAGACAGGAAATTTAATAAGTGATCAGTTAATTAATACCAGCTCGACAAATCAAATCGTTGCATATTCATTACTTTCTACATTCAACGGTTGTAGTAGTCCTGTTGCAGTTGCCCAAGTTACAGTGAAACCAACACCTACAGTAACTAATGCAACTACATTATCAATATGTAGTGGCGAAAATGTCAATGTTGCATTAACATCAAACGTTGTTGGAACGACCTTCAACTGGTCAGCCTCTGACAATACTTCTGTTAGTGGTGAGAGTATAACTGTTCAAAATGTATCCTCAATTACAGATGTTTTAATCAATACATCATTGACCAATCAGAACGTAACGTATACTGTACAGCCAACTGCAGATGGTTGTGTTGGACCAAATCAATCGATTACAGTTACTGTTAAGCCTCTTCCATCAATTACACCAATTGCACCCGTAACTATTTGTAGTGAAGAAACTCTCTCTATTCCGCTTACAGCAAACATCAATGGAACCACATTTAACTGGTCTGCTCAAAATAATTTGAACGTCACAGGCGAATCGATTACGACCCAAAATGGAGCGACTATAACTGATGCTTTGACGAATAACACGTCAATCGCTCAACAGATTGATTACACAGTAACACCATTACTAAATGGATGTTCAGGAACAAATCAAAACGTATTTGTTACGATTAATCCATTACCAGTTGTGACCAATTTAAGTTCCTTTACTATTTGTTCTGGAGAAAATTTCACAACCAATCTTTTGAGTTCAGTCACAGGATCTACCTTCCAATGGTCTGCTCAAAACAACCCACAAGTGAATGGAGAAAGCACGACCGCTCAAAATTCGTCATCCATTTCTGAAGTATTGATCAATACATCCAATGTCAATCAACAAGTCATCTATACGATCACACCCACGGCTAACAATTGTGCTGGAAATAACTTCACCATTACCGTAACGGTGAAACCTAGTCCGGTAATTACCAGTGGAACATCACTTACTATTTGTTCAGGTAACAATGTAAATTATTCAATTACATCAAATGTTGCTGGAACAACATACACGTGGTCAGCAGTTGACAACGGAAGCGTTACAGGTGAAGCCACGACAACACAGAGTACCTCTTCAATTAATGATGTGCTAATCAATACAACGCTTTCAAATCAGATTGTTTCTTACCTGATTAATCCTGTTGCCAACAGTTGTAATGGCCTCGGTCAAACACTCAATGTTACAGTTGTACCAACCATTCAAGTAACAAGCGCAAATACGTTTGATATATGTAGCGGGAACAGTCTAAATATTAACCTAACATCAAATATCACCGGTGCAACATTCAATTGGATTGCATCGAATAATACGAATGTAACCGGTGAAAGTACAACAACACAAAATGGAATACTGATCAATGATTTATTATTGAATAACAGCTCAACTAATCAAACGGTGAATTATTTAGTGACGCCAATTTTTAATGGTTGTTCTGGAACACCGGTGCCAATTGTTGTAACGCTATTCCCGTCTCCTTCTGTTACAAGTGCATCTGCACTGAATATATGCAGCGGAGATAGTGTCGGGCTAACCTTAACAAGTAATGTCACTGGAACTTCATTCAGCTGGATTGCTTCAGATGCAGTAAATGTTTTCGGTGAAAGTTTGGGGACACAAACAACCTCTATTATTGCTGATACGCTCATTAATAATGTGCTGACCAATCAACTTGTTAGTTACACGGTCACTCCTAATGCGAACGGTTGTAATGGTTTACCACAAACTGTTAACGTGACTGTACAACCACTCCCTTCAGTTACCAATCAACCATCTGTAACTATATGTAGTGGAGATAATGTAAACCAACCATTTACATCAACTATCGCTGGAACAACGTTTGCTTGGGTTGCTGCATCTTCTACTTCGGTAAATGGCGAAAGCACTATAGCTCAAAATTCATCAACACTGAATGATGTACTGACAAACACTACACTCATAAATCAGGTTGTACAATATACTGTTACACCAATAGTCAACGGATGTCCTGGTTTACCATTCCAACTTAGTGTGACGGTAAAACCTAAACCTACCTACAATGGTGTTTTACAGGATTCTATCTGTAGCCAGGAAAGTGCCAACATAAATTTAAGTTCAACGATCTTAGGTTCCACTTTTACTTGGCAAGCTAATGCATCAGCTAATGTTACTGGTGAATCAACCACACTTCAGTCGTCAACTACAATTACAGATGTTTTAGTAAACAACTCAACTGTGAATCAATTGGTTTCATACACAGTAACCCCAACATTCAATGGTTGTCAGGGCCCATCTGAAACAATACAGGTTGTAGTCAAACCTATCCCATCAATCACGAGTCAAAATACACTGACTATATGTAGTGAGGAGACATTAGCGCTGAATTTAACTTCTACAGTAATTGGAACACAATTCGGATGGAACGCAGCAACTAACGTGAACGTAAATGGTGAAACTACGTCACTTCAGATTACTTCTGTCATCAATGATCAATTGACAAATTTAACCTTGTTAAACCAACAAGTCATTTACACTGTGACTCCAACAGCATTTGGGTGTTTGGGTAACGCACAGAGTATTACGGTGAACGTTGGGCCATACCCAAGCATCACAAATGATACAGTCGTAAGTATTTGTAGTAATTCAACTGTTGGTCTACCACTGACTTCGGATATTGGAGGAACGACGTTTACATGGTCCGCTGCGGCCAATCCATCTGTAACCGGAGAAAGTACAACGAATCAGTCAGGCGCGTTATTATCTGACAACCTCATTAACACTACCAATGTTAATCAAACGGTTGTTTATACTGTAACTCCATCCTTCAATGGATGTGCTGGAAATCCTGTTACTATCGATGTTACAGTCTTCCCTACTCCACAAATGACAAGTTCCAATTCTTTGGCAATTTGTAGTGGAAATCCTGTAGGATTGAACTTGACGTCATCTGTAAACGGTTCATCGTTTACTTGGGTAGCTACTGATAATGTTAATGTGACTGGTGAAAGTACCAGTAACCAGGTCATTAATCCAATCAGCGATGTACTGACAAATTCCACGTTGGTTAACCAAACAGTCATTTATACTATTGTTCCTAATGCCAACGGTTGTAACGGACCTCAACAAACGGTCAGTGTAATTGTCAAACCAAACCCAACAACGACTAATGCCGCAACTGATTCTATTTGTAGTGGCAATTTTGTCAACCTGAATCTGACTTCGAACATTAACAATACAACATTTGTATGGTCAGCTGTCTCGAATCCATTTGTTACTGGTGAAAGCACGTCCAATCAAAACTCCAATCTCATCAATGACTATTTGATAAATACAACACTCTTAAGTCAAACTGTACTATACGCTGTTACTCCAACATTTAATCTTTGTTCAGGAACGACACAAAACGTATCTATAACAGTTTTACCAAATCCTTCTATGACAAGCTCATCCGCATTGAGTATCTGTAGCGGAGAGTCAGTGAATCTAACCTTATTAGCAGATATTCCTGGTGCATCTTTCACATGGAGTGCCGCGGCAAACGGTTCAGTTACAGGTGAAACAATCGCGATACAAAACTCATCAACAATTGGTGATGTGCTGGAAAACACGAGTTTAATAGATCAAACAGTAGTTTATACCATTACACCAACAATTAACGGATGTTCAGGTGTTCCTCAGTCATTATCTGTCGTTGTGAAACCTAGACCTCTAATGACAAATACGGCAACCGTAAACATTTGCAGTGGTCAACCTGTCTCATTGAGTTTAAATGCCAACCTAGTTGGGTCTACTTTCCAATGGGCAGCTCAACCAAATGCCAATGTTGTCGGTCTAAGTACAGGCAATCAGACCGGATCGATCATCAATGATGTGCTTACAAATACAACACTTGTAAACCAGGTGGTAACTTACACCATAACACCTTCATTGAATGGATGTAATGGCGCGCAACAAACGGTTACAGTCACAGTAAGTCCAGCACCAACGATCACAAGTAATACAACAGCAAATATTTGTAGCGGAAATGCTGTTGCTGTGCCACTAAATGCAAATATTGTTGGGACAACATTCACTTGGATCGCCGCTCCAAATAACAATGTTTCCGGTGAAAGCACTTCTATTCAAAGTACAAACACAATAACTGATTTGCTATTCAATACCTCATCAATTGATCAACAAATTAATTACACTGTTACGCCAACATTTAATGGCTGTATAGGGTCACCAGTTACCGTAGTTGCGACCGTTCGTCCTACGCCATCAATGACAAGCGCTAACCTTCTTTCCATTTGTAGTGGATTACCGTTAAACTTCGGTTTAACAACAAATGTTATAGGAACGACATTTAATTGGGTTGGAGCTGATAATTTACTTGTTACAGGTGAAAGTTTATTCCCACAAAACACAGCGACGATTACAGATGTTCTAAACAATAATGGAACAACTGATCAACTGGTAGTTTACACTGTTACACCTGCTGCAAATGGCTGTAATGGATTGCCTCAGACAGTTAACGTGACTGTACGTCCAATTCCAGTAATGACGAGCTCATCAACTGTTGCTGTTTGTAGTGGAACACCGCTTAACTTTAATTTGACAACGAATGTTCAAGGTTCTACTTTTAACTGGTTGGCTCTAAATAATCCAAATGTCACTGGTGAAAGTACACTGAGTCAAAACACCAATGTCATAAATGATAACCTGATTAACTCGACGTTAAATCCTCAGTCAATTAACTACATCGTAACTCCAACAAACAATGGATGCACCGGGGTAAATCAAAATGTTACTGTTACAGTAAATCCTCTCCCACTTATAGATGCCATTAGCGATCAGACTATATGTAATGGCGATGGATTTACGGTAAATTTATCGAGTGACATTCCTGCAACCTTCAATTGGTTTGCTACTCCAAATCCAAACGTGAATGGTGAAGTGTCGATTATTCAAAGTTCAGCAGTAGTATCGAATACGTTAACAAATACTACATCGCAACCACAGTTCGTGGTTTACAACGTCACTCCAATCTCGGCGTTGGCAGGATGTGTTGGTCCCGATTCTACTTTTATCATTGAGGTTATCCCAGATGTACAGTTAAATATTCCGAGTACATTAGAAATTTGTAGTGGCGCTCCAGTAAATGCCATTTTAGGCGCAAATGTACCTTCGACTTACAGTTGGTTTACAACCATAGATAATCCGAATGTGACCGGTGAATCCTTAACAACAAATACAGGTGGAGTAATTAACGACGTACTCGTAAATAACACTACAACAAATCAACTTGTTATTTACAGTATTACACCAACATCAATCGATGGGAATTGTGTAGGAAGTGCTCAGACAATTGCTGTGACCGTACGTCCGCCACTTGCGCTTTTGAATCAAGATTCAATCACTATTTGTAGCGGTAATCCGGTTAACTTGAACTTAATCGCCAATTCAGCCGTTACATTCAATTGGTTAGCAACGCAGCAATACGTAAATGTGACAGGGGAAAGCCTTTCTGCAGTTACTTCATCAACCATTTCCGATGTGTTGGTTAACCAAACTGCTGTTCCGCAAGAGTTGGTTTACAACGTAATTGGTACTTCTACATTTAACGGTTGTTCGACACCTGTATTCCCAATTTGGGTAACTGTAAATCCGGCTCCTGTGATGAATCCAGTTCCTGCTTTAACAGTTTGTAACGGATTACAAACTCCTTTCATTCCATTTAGCAGTAATTCAACAGCAACAGCCTATAATTGGGCAAATACGACGCAATCAATTGGCTTGGCAGCAACCGGAACAGGTTCTATTCCTGGCTTCACAGCAATAAATCAAGGATTTAGCCCTGTAAATGCGTCAATTAGTGTGAGTCCAACATTAACCTTTAATGGATTAACCTGTACTGGAACTTCTCAAAACTTTATAATTAACGTAAACCCTACTCCAATTGTAAACCCTGTACTCAATCAAAATGTATGTAACAACAGTTCAAGCAACCAAGTACTTTTGAGTGGCCCTGTTGCTGGAACGATTTACAACTGGACGAATTCGAATCCGTCAATAGGTCTGCAAAACCTTGGAACTGGAAACATACCTGTCTTTGTGGCTCAAAATCCGACACAGTCGCCAATTCAATCGAATGTTGTTATAATTCCGAACTATACAAATAATGGTGTAACATGTCCTGGTACTTCAACAAACTTCACGTTTATTGTGAATCCAACACCAGATGTGTTACCTGTGGCGAATCAGGTGCTTTGTAATGGCAATACAACAACTCCGGTAAACTTTGTTAGTAATGTTACGGGCACGCAATTCAACTGGACGAATTCAACGCCATCGATTGGATTATCACCAATTGGCAATGGAAATATTCAAGCGTTTACTGCGGTAAACGGAACGAATCTTCCATCAAATGGTCTGGTTACTGTTACCCCTATTTTTGTAGCAGGTACATTGACGTGTTCGGGTATACCAACTTCGTTTACTTATCAGGTTAACCCTACACCAACTGTTGATCCAATGCCAACGTTAACGTATTGTCACAATACGGTTTCACTCGTTGATTTCAACAGCACATTCATGAATAACAACCCTGCTGTTACGTACAATTGGATCAATTCAAATACAGCAACTGGAATTCCTGCAAGTGGAACAGGAGACATAAACTTCCTTGCATCAAATACAGGAAATACACCAATTAATGCTCAACTTCTTGTTACTCCTGTTTATAGCTCGAATGGCGTAAGTTGTTCGGGTTCTACACTGTCTGTTTCCGTCGTAATCAATCCGACACCGACGGTTGATCCGGTTCTTAATCAAACGGTTTGTGCAAACAACACCGTTGCTGTCGATTTCACTACATCACTAAATGCATTCAATACGAACTTCACATGGACCAATACAACACCAGGAATTGGTCTTGCAGGCAGTGGAAGTGGGGATATTTCATTCAATGCAGTGAACAATACAAACGGACCGTTAACAGGTAATGTCATTGTTACCCCAGTTTTCACCAATCAAGGAGCGAGCTGTCCGGGAATTCCAGCATCATTTAGTATTACTGTGAATCCTGTTCCTGTGGTGAATGCCATACAAAGTCAAGTGATCTGTGCAAACACCAATTCACTTGCGGTTAACTTTAGCAGTAATGTTTCGAATACCACATACAGTTGGACAAACTCGAATGGTTCGATAGGAATAGGAACAAGCGGACAAGGAAATATTCCTGCATTTGTTGGGCTTAATTCCTCTACAGCGGTGAACTCAGGGAACTTCCAAGTTGCTGCGAGCTATACAAACAATGCAGTGACATGTACAGGTTCAAATCAACTCTTCTCCATTTCTATCAATCCTTCACCTGTCATTAATAATGTACCTGACATAACACTTTGTGCAAATGGATTGAGCAGCCAAATTGTGTTTAGCGGAAATACACCAGGTGCAAGTTATCAGTGGACAAATAACAATACAACTATTGGACTAGCAGCTAGCGGAACAGGAAGTATTCCACCATTTACAGCGGTTAACAATTCGACTGCCATTTCGACTGCAACAATAACAGTTACGCCAAGCTTTGCGTTTAATGGGGCAACATGTACAGGTACTCCTGAGGTGTTTACTATTGCCGTGAATCCAATTCCGACAGTAAATGCCGTTGCTAATAGTATTTACTGTAACAATGCAACAACAAATAACGTCTTGTTCAACGGTTCTATATCAGGCACTCAATTTACGTGGACGAACAACAATACAGCCATCGGGCTTCCGGCTACAGGATCTGGTACCATTTCACCATTTGTAGCGACTAATTCAGGGATCGTTCCGATCACTGGGAACTTTACGGTTGTACCAGTCGTGAATTTCAATGGGACAAGTTGTTCAGGAAACCCTCAAAACTTTGCAATTACCGTTAATCCAACACCAAACGTAGTCGATCCAGTGGATCAGGTAGTATGTGGTGGATCGGCGACCAACAACGTAGCGTTTACAGGCAATGTTCCAAATACAGTTTATACCTGGACAAACAGCAACACGTTAACTGGATTAGCAACCAATGGGCAAGGCAATATCAACAGTTTCATTACATCGTCTACGTTAATAAACCCTGAGGTAAGTACAATTACAATTACCCCGAGCTATACGAATAATATAACATGTACAGGTGCTAGTCAGATCTTTACAATTACAGTTAACCCAACTCCAATAACAACTGACCCTATTGATCAAGTACTTTGTAACGGATCAAGCACACAAGCGGTGAACTTTACGTCTTCAGTAAATAATTCAAGTTACAGCTGGACAAACACCAATACCACAATTGGATTAGGAGCTTCAGGAAATGGACCGATTCCATCATTCATTGCGGTGAATGGCACGAACATACCTCAAGTGGCAACCATTACTGTTACCTCCTCATTCACCAATGCGGGTGTAACATGTACAGGAACAACACAAACATTTACGGTTACAGTCAATCCAACACCTACAGTGAATGATCCACTTGATCTTACCTTGTGTAATAACGCACAAACGAATCCAGTTAATTTCACTGGCAATGTAGCGGGTACAGTTTACAACTGGACGAACTCCTTGCCGAACATAGGCCTAACAAGCACGGGTACTGGAAACATCGCTCCGTTTGTTGCGACCAATCCTTCGACAACAACTGTAATTGCGGATCTTTCTGTTACGCCGACGTTTACGAATTTAGGTGTGACATGTACAGGAACTCCTCAAAACTTTACGATTACCGTTCATCCAACGGCTAACTTAACGTCAGGTGGAACTGAGATCTGTTCAAATGAGAATGTTGGTCTAACATTAACAAGTAATATTCCTTCAATTATCTCTTGGCAAGGAACGAATAATGTCAACGTTACAGGAGAAACTCTTGTTCCTCAAGCATCGAACTTGATCAATGACTTGTTAATCAATCCAACGAATAATGCGCAAATTGTAACCTACACTATCGCGCTAATCACGAGTGATTTCGGTTGTCCTTCCGGTCCATTTACAATCCCAGTGATTGTCAACGCGCTTCCAGACGTTCAATTTGCACCTATTAACGCACCATTCTGTGATTTGGATCCTATTCAATTCCAAAATACTACACCTGGAACAAACACTTACGTATGGAATTTTGGTGATGGTTCAACGTCTACGGACCAAAATCCAACCAATGTGTATGATGCTTTTGGCACCTACAATGTATCGTTAACTGCCACTAATTCAGTGACGGGCTGCGTGGATAGTTTAATTCAACCAGTAACTATTCTAGAAAGTCCTGCTGTTGGATTTACAGCATCTGCAACTGAAGGGTGTGTGCTATTTGAAACAGTGTTTACGGATATAATTAACGCTCCAAACACGACGTTAACATGGAATTTTGGTGACGGTGCAACATCGAACCAACCGTTTGCTATCGATCACCAATACGACGAAGCGGGTTGCTATGATGTCACATTAACCGTGACGAATGCGGCAGGTTGTAGCTCTACGTTAACCCAGGTAGACTTTGTTTGCGCTTACGATATTCCTGTAGCAGACTTCATTGTCAGTCCAGATTCAGCACTTGTATCTGAACCGTTGTTTGAATTTACGAATCAATCGATAGATGCGTTCACGTACTTGTGGGACTTCGGCGATGGAAGCTCTAGCTTGTCCACTAACCCTATTCACGAATACGATGATGTCCCTGAGTCATATGTGGTCACTCTATTTGCTTACAACGAATTCGGTTGTTATGATAGCACGTTTTTAACTGTTACTGTGTATGAAGATTTGATCTTCTATGTGCCGAACTCGTTCACTCCGAATGGCGATGGAACAAATGATGTTTTCCTTCCGGTAATTACATCTGGAGTAGATTTAGGTAACTACCAGTTACTCATTTTCAATCGTTGGGGTCAAGTGGTATTCTCCACAACTGATCCAACAATGGGATGGGATGGCACGTATATGAATCTTCAAGAGTTCCTTACCGGTGAAGATAACTTCGCTCAAGACGGAACATATACCTGGAAAATCATCCTCAACAGTTCCCAAAACGAAGGTGCAGTAGAAAAAGTGGGACACGTCACCTTGCTTCGTTAAGCTTGATGAATCGCGTCAAGTTATAAACAAAAAGATCACTTCAGTGTTGGTTATTTTCAGGAAAGGCTAAAGTCTGTTTTAGCCTTTCCTGCTATATTTGTACACGCAAAAAAAACACCACACAATGAGTGCATTTTCTCACCGTCACATCGGTCCAAACGATTCAGAAAGAAACGCAATGCTTGCCAAAATTGGCGTACAATCCGTTGCTGAGCTAGTTGATAAAACCATTCCTGCACCAATTCGCTTAAATCGTGAGTTAGACGTGTCTGAAGGACTTTCTGAACAAGCCTATTTGCAACACATCCAAGAACTTGGCTCCAAGAATAAGGTGTTCAAGTCATTCATTGGATTAGGATACAATGAGACGATCGTTCCTTCGGTAATTTTAAGAAACGTTCTTGAAAATCCAGGATGGTATACAGCATACACACCTTATCAAGCTGAAATTTCTCAAGGTCGATTGGAAGCGTTGTTAAACTTTCAGACAATGGTCGTGGAGTTAACCGGAATGGAAATTGCCAATGCATCCTTACTTGATGAAGCAACTGCTGCTGCTGAAGCCATGATCATGTTCTGGAATTCACGCTCAAGAAGCGATGTGAAAGAAGGGAAAAATAAATTCTTTATCGCAGAAACGTGTTTTCCGCAAACCATCGATGTAGTTACAGGTCGCGCACTGAATTTAGGCATTGAGTTGATTATCGGAGATCCAAAAACACATACTTACGATGAATTTTACTTTGGGGCGCTTGTTCAATATCCGGATGCACATGGGGAGATTATCGACCTTAAGTCATTCATTGAACGCACAAAAACGCAAGGAATTCAAGTTGCCGTAGCTGCAGATATTTTATCGTTGGTGCTTTTGACATCTCCAGGTTCAATGGGAGCTGATTGTGTACTTGGATCTTCACAACGATTCGGTGTACCGATGGGTTACGGTGGTCCTCACGCGGCATTTTTTGCAGTAAAAGACGATTACAAGCGGAACATTCCAGGTCGATTGATCGGTGTATCGAAAGACGCAGACGACAATATAGCCTTGCGAATGGCGCTACAAACGCGCGAACAGCACATCAAACGAGATAAAGCAACTTCAAATATTTGTACAGCTCAGGCACTTCTTGCTGTAATGGCGAGTATGTACGCTGTTTACCACGGACCGCATGGCTTGAAAGCAATTGCCCATCACGTGAATGGTTTAGCTACTTCCACCGCTAACGGCTTGAAGTCACTCGGCGTCGAAATTGGAACTGATCGTTTTTTCGACACGATTTGGGTGAAAAATGTTCCAGTATCAGCCATTCAACCGATTGCTGAAAACCATGGAATGAATTTCCATTACATCAACGGTAACGAACTCACGATTAGCTTCGGTGAACCACATACAACAGAAGATGTAAACACAGTTTTAGCCGTATTTGCGCAAGCCATGGGTAAATCTACCCCATCTGTAGGCGCATTAACAAGTGGTTTGTCGGCTGACGTATTACGTACAGATGCGATTCTCACGCATCCAACCTTCCATGCCTACCAATCGGAATCGAAGATGATGCGCTACTTGAAGCGTTTGGAAAATAAAGACCTTTCGTTGGTTCATAGCATGATTCCACTGGGATCATGCACCATGAAACTGAACGCAGCATCAGAACTAATCCCGATAACCAACCCGCAGTTTGGGAATATGCATCCATTTGCGCCGGTGAATCAGGCTGAAGGTTACCATGAAATGTTCCGTCAATTGGAAAAAGACTTGTGTGAATGTACAGGTTTTGCAGCGATGTCGTTACAACCTAACTCAGGAGCTCAAGGTGAATACGCCGGATTGATGGTCATCAAAGCATACCATGAATCCCGTGGCGATTTCCAACGTAAGAAGATGATTATTCCATCCTCTGCGCACGGTACAAATCCAGCTTCTGCAGTAATGGCAGGGTTTGAGGTTGTGGTTACCGGTTGCGATGAAAACGGAAACATCAACATTGATGAATTGAGAGAAGTAGCTACCTCATTGAAAAATGAGTTGGCTGGATTGATGGTTACCTATCCTTCTACTCACGGAGTTTACGAAGAAGGTATTCAAGAAATCACCTCGATCATTCACGAAAATGGCGGACAGGTGTACATGGATGGCGCGAACATGAATGCCCAAGTTGGGTTGACAAATCCTGGAAATATTGGAGCAGATGTGTGTCACTTGAACTTGCACAAAACGTTTGCTATTCCGCATGGTGGCGGTGGACCTGGAATGGGACCGATTGGCGTGGCTGCTCATTTAGCGCCGTTCTTGCCGAGTAATCCGTTGATCAAAGCAGGCGGAGAAAAAGCCATTCATGCGATTTCAGCTGCACCATACGGGAGTGCATTGATCCTATTAATTTCCTATGGATACATCAAAATGCTTGGTGCAAAAGGACTGCGTGAATCCACAGAACTAGCGATTGTGAATGCCAATTACATAGCTTCTTCGTTAAGGGGACATTACGATATTTTGTACACTGGTAAAAATGGTACGGTAGCGCACGAGTTGATTCTCGATTGTCGCGAAATCAAAAAGACATCAGATGTGGAAGTCGCTGATATCGCAAAGCGTTTAATTGATTACGGTTTCCACGCACCAACGGTTTCTTTCCCTGTTGCCGGAACGCTAATGATTGAACCAACGGAATCAGAGGATAAGGATGAATTGGATCGCTTCATTGAGGCCATGATTACTATTCGCAAAGAAATCGCTGCAATTGAAAATGGCGAAGCAGATAAAGAAAACAACGTGATCAAGAATGCGCCACATACAGCAGATTGCATCATCAACAAAGAATGGAACTATCCGTATTCCCCACAACAGGCTGCTTACCCGGTTGACTACCTAAAGGATTGGAAATATTGGGTCCCGGTTCGCCGTGTGGACAATGCATATGGTGACCGCAACCTCGTATGTTCATGCCCAAGTGTGGAAAGTTACATGACGGTTTAATCAGAAAGAATTACAATATCATCCGTGTAAACCTGCTTTACACGGATTTTTTATTTACCAAACAACCATTTGCGATTTCTTATCGTCTGTAGAATGAACTACTAATCGTATGTATATGAAAACATTCCAACTTCTTGTCCTTATTCTAGGAAGTGCACTTACTTCATTCGTAACTTCTGCGCAGTCAGGATTTATATTGAGTGGATTAACGACCAATTTACCGACTGCTCAAAATTGTGATTCATATGTAACCATTTCAATTGGTGCGTTGGCAAACACATCAACCAGTTCAACGTATAATCTTGTGTTGAATGGGTCCAATTTTGCTCCGTCGCAATTTACACTGATTATTAATTGGGGTGACGGAACTACCACAACACACATGGGAACAACGACTGTAAGTGGTGCACCAATTACCTGGACACCATCACTTTATCATGCATATAATACTGCTGGAACCTACCCTATTTCGTTGCAACTTACCAATCCACAAAACAATAGTACTGTCAGTACAAACTTGTATTATTTGATTTCATCTTGCGCAGACCTAAGTGCATATGTTAGTCTTGATTGCAACAATGACGGTGTTCCTGAAAGTTCGTATCTATCGAATGTTCCTGTTGTTTTCGATGCAATTAATGGGGGATCAACGCAAATCATGACTTCAAATGGTGGTGCCTATTTGTCGAATGTGGCACTTGGCATTTACGATGTGTATGTCGATACTGCCTGGCTTAATGCGAACAACTATATTCTATCTTCTTCGAGCACTTCACAACTATTTATAAACTCAACCTTCGGAGGGGATACTGCTTATCTAATCCTCAATTGCGCCAACGCCACGACCAACCTCTGCGTGAATGGAACGCTTTTCTGCGATGCCAATTCGAATGGGATTTTAAACACAGGAGAGAATGTCATTGCGAATGCTCCTGTAAGCATCAACAATAATGGCACGAACTATCTTGTCTATACCAATTCGAATGGTCAATACAACTTGAATTACTCAGGAACGGTGGGAAGTCCAACGGTGATTAGCTTAAACGGTCTCTGGTTGAATCAAAATAACTACACTGCTCAAAGTACGGTGTTTACAGTGCTCGGTGCGACTTGTGGAACGCCATCAACAACGAACATCCCATTGATTTGCGGAAGTTCTTGTCAGTCCTTGTGTGCCTCAGCCATCGTTTACTGCGATGCAAATGGAAACAACATTTTAGACAATGGTGAAAACCTGTTACAAAATGCTCCTGTCACTTTTTACAATGGTAATTCACCCGCAATTACTTCCTACACCGATTCAAACGGTTGGGTAATCGTATGCGGAAATTACTTCACAAACAATTTAATTACGGCTCAAATCAGTCCGTACTGGTTGACGCAACATGGTTACACAATGAATTCAAACCTAATAACCCTGCAAGCTATTCCAGCTACAACACCTTCTCCTGGTATGTTTGCCGTAAACTGCGGTGGAACTACATCGAATGCATGTGACGATTTATGGACAACTGTAACACCATGGATTGGTTATTTTCAGGGGACCACTGCAACAATTCGATTGAATTTTGGAAACTACGGCCCTGGTACTGCAACGACTTACGGTTTATCGCTGTCATATCCTGTAGGTGTTACACCCGTTGTTAGTTCAATCAGTATTCCCGGTTATACCATTAGTGGCAATACCATTAGTTGGAATTTAACAAATGCAGCTGCAGGTTATACGTTTACAGATTATATTCAATTTACGTTACCATCTGGATTGATTAATGGCGCACAACATTATTTCACGTCAACCATCACCGCTACAGGATCGAATACGGATTGCAACTATGCGAATAACGATGGAAGTTTGCTTCAAATTTTAGGTAACAGTTACGATCCAAACGACAAAACAGTGCATCAAGCGGAGCAAATGAGTCCAGTAATTACGGATAATTTAACCTACACGATTCGGTTCCAAAATACAGGTACAGCACCAGCACAGAACGTTCACATTTTGGATACACTTTCAACTAATTTAGACTGGTCGACATTTGACTTGATCTATGCTAGTCATTACATGAATGTAGTTGACTTAGGAAATGGCGTTAGAAAATTCGATTTCCCACAAATTTGGTTACCTGATTCAACGTCAAACGAACCAGAAAGTCACGGAATGATAGTTTACCGAATAAAAGAATTGGTAACCAACGGTGAAGGTGAAGAGATCTTCAATACGGCTCACATTTACTTTGATTGGAATCCGGCCATTGTGACGAACACTACGTACAATATCAATACAAGTTTAGGAATTGAGGAGTTAGGTAATTCGAGTGTAATTTACCCGAACCCTACTTCAAACAATTTTACAATTAAAGCCAATGAACGAATAGAACAGATCAGGATTTACGACATGTTAGGCAAAGAATGGAAAAATTTGAGACCTACTTCCTTAAATCCGACAGTCGATATTTCCACATTACCACAAGGAATTTACCTGGTAAATGTGAGTACTGAAAAAGGAACCTTTACTGAACGGTTGATTAAACAGTAAACGAAAAAGCCCCAATCTCTTGGGGCTTTTTTTATGAATTTTATTTTTTAAAAAATTCTATTAGAAATTGTCTAAATAGTTGTTCTAATTAACCTTAATAAAAAAAGCTCTTTTTAGACGCATTTCTCCAACCAGCCTGATTTTCATAGTTCACAAAGTAAATCTTTACATCTGCCTGATTTTCATACTTTACAAAGTAGATTTTCTTTTTTGCCTGGTTAGCATATTCAGTGAAAAACCATTTTCCGTCGTTACTGCCAGCTTGGTTTTCGTACTTCACTTTGTAGACTTTTAAGTCAGCCTGGTTCTCGTAGTCAACTACAAAAACCTTCACATCTGCTTGATTTTCATAGTCTACTGAATAGATCTTTTGAGCCGTTGATACATTATATACCAAAAGCATAGCCGTTAAAATCAGGAATTTTTTCATATCGTTTGTCCTTAAAATAGTGCTCCTACTCGTATGGCTTTTCGGATTGCGCCGTATTTTTTTAGTGGAACTTCTATTCCACAATCAACACTCAATACTACTATTTTTTTTGAATATAGCGAAACGTGTTTATAGCTAATCAGCTCAACTGAATTCCAGATGGAATAATGAATGAAAGTAACGAAGTGCTAATCTCAGCTTCCTACCCTCTACAAAACTTCATTCTCTCCACCAAATCAGTAAAATAATCCGCACTCCAAATTTCCAATTGCTGATCATCTTTTATGAATTTTCGGACATCTTCTTTCACAGACTTGAAAGAAACCGAATTGATTTTCTGGTTTAATAGGTCTAGAAGTTGTGCTTCGCTTATGTGATCTTCGTTCCAGTCATTTGTTTCAATGGCGCGAAGTAGAAAATGGTTCATGTTCAACGCAACTCCTTTTCGAATGTACCATTCCATATCGTACCAATCCCTTCCCTTCACCCGATTTTTCCATTTTCGAAACAACAGCGCATGTAGTTTACCCGCAAATAAACTGGAGAGATCGAAACAGTTGACATAAAAGGAAAAAGGCCGAACCAATAGTTTTTCTTCCGTGTCAAACTCCAACGGTGGTACCCGATCAATTTCAATCTTTATTTTGATCGATTTATTAGAAGTTATGCCGTGCTGCTTAATGATGTCCTCCAATACCAATTCTTGCCAAATGGTTTCTGATTTCAAGAATGCCGATTCGATCGCTGTTTTAACGCGTTTTTCTTTCTCTCTTATACTCACACGTATACCAAGCGACTCAAATTCTTCAGCAATCACTTGGAAGTAAGGGTTCAAGGAGAACGTTGGGTCTTTCTCTAAAAGGGAGAAATCCAGATCTTCCGAATAGCGATCGAGTCCATGGAAAATGCGCAATGCGGTACCACCATAAAAAGCAGCTTTTTTGAAGAAATCAGTCCGCGACAAAGCAGCCAACGCAATCTCCTGCATGATCTCACGCATGGCAGCAAGTGTCTCTTCCTCATTACTTGGATTATATTCGGCAATCCATTCTTTAATCATAGTTTTTGGAGCGTGTTAACAAGCATCTGCAAACTGCTTTTTTTTGGAGCATCCTCTATCCAACTTTGAATAGCCTCAGTATTCAATGTGCGCAATTGTTCCTCATCAATGCGTAAGTCCTCTGTCAGAAAATCAAGTGTTTGATCCATACTTCTTAAAAGAACCCCGGCAGTCAACACAATTTTATCACATACCGCTTTTTCTGGTGACGCCATCAATGCCGTTTGTTGTGCTGTAAGTCTAACCATTCGTATTCCAAACGAATAATAAGGGACATTGAGGTGTTGAAAGCTGAACCGACCAATTGGCGTATTATATGCTTTTGTGGTCTTGATTGTTACTGAGGCTATTTCGTGAACGCGTTCTGGAATGAATCCCCAATACGAAAGTGCTGTTTCCAACGAAACATAACTTGGACCCCTCAAGTGATTGGCAATTACAAAAGCTTCCGGCACAGGTAAATCGAATTCTGGTCCAGGAATATACAAACCACGACGCAGCGCAATCAACTCCCCACCTTTTATCATTTCACTTACCTTGTCGTTGGGCCTTCGGTATGAACCAAGCGCCTCTAACAACACATTATGCGTAATCGGTGCGTCAGTATAATACTTTATTTTTCTTCTTAAATTCATTTTAAAACACAAATATCGGATATTTTCCGATTATCTACACATTTTTTATCATTTAATGCTATTTTAAAACACAATAATCGGTTTATTTCCGACTATTGTGTTTTTTGTAAGGTTAATTAAATTAATGCGTAAATCTATTGTTTGAACTTTTCTTGCATAGTCTACCTGATGACCATTGCTTTACCGGTCTTTTTTTTAAATGGTATTTGTTTTAACAGCACAAATTAAAACCGGTCTATTTGTTAACTGGAATAAGACAAGTCTTTCTCTGTTCTCTGCTCGCTTTATCTACTTTCATTCTTCATGTTCAACTATTTCCGGGTTCAATATACGCTGTACAATTACACTTCTCGGTTCGTCTCGGAATAAGGTCATTTGAATGTCATAGCCTATTTTGCTCGTGTAATACCAGATCTTTACCGGGACACCAGATTTTTTATCTAAGAACTCTTCATCGGGGTGAACAATATCCATTTGTGTATCCTCCATGAAATTGTATAAGAAAGCATTCAACTCAAAATTCCTTCCTTTCATTACGCGGTGACCTGGCTCTGGGCCTACCTCTACCCATTCTAAATCCGGAAGTTTCTCGTATCGAGTATATACTTCTTGTGCTAAAGTCATGGCGCTAAGCGTTACCATTAGCATGCTAGTTACTAATCTGTTCATCGTTAAAAAATTAAGGGTGAATACTCTATTGTTTACTGTGTAAAAGGTTTGATGGATGTAGAATGCAGGTTGGGTAATGCGCTGGTTTAGAATACTCCTAAAGAGTTAAAAAGGGATTTCGGGTGATCCTCGCAATTGAGATTTTTCTTCTCAGCAAGGTCTTTCTGCGTGTTGATTAACTTTTTCATAGCATTAACGTTTTAGTGAGACAATTGAACTAGCCTTTTCAGGTTGTTTATGCCCCTCTAATGTTGATGAGGTAAAAAGTAACAGGAAAGAATTAAAAAAAGATTATCCTATAAAAGATTCACCACACGCTAACTGGATAAAACGTGGGTCATTGAACGTAGAATTTCGTTCCGTTCGTCTCGCTAATTTCGCCACCAATCCTTTGCCACGCTTGGGTTCATCGTGTGTTGATAAAACGGCAGTTGCTTCAGATAAGTCTGCGTTTTTGATGGCAACATCCCAACCTAAATTCACGGTACCACCCAGCCAAAACGGAAGGTAATAACGAATAGTAGTTGTTATCAATACGTCTGCTTTAGGCAGGTTGGAGAACTGAGATCCGTGCGGGGAGTATATTAGTGATTTTCCACTTCTATCTCTGAAGACAAACGCTCCATGTACCAAATCAAGAAGTGATTTAGGCTTTAAATAGGAGATGGAAACAGGTGCTTCATCGGGTGTTAGAAAGGTCGTAAAATGGTTCCATTTCCGGATTTTACGTTGTATAGAAGGTAGCGCAATTAGCGGAATATCAGATGAAAACTGAAGCAATGTCTCCTTGTTGCAATGATCTGTAAAGGGGTGGGAAACAAAGATAAAATCTGGCTGTTCTAATTCGCTAACTTCTGGTTGATCAGTTACATGAAATTGTTCACTGAACCATGGTGCTACATCAATCTGAGAAGGTGAAAACCATGGGTCAACAATGAACGACTTCCCATCGATTTCCCACCACCAGGAGGAATCTTCATTCAAACGTTTGATAATCATTCTTGCAGAAAAAAGGATAACCCACTATCCTCAACTGAATTAATCGCGGATAAGGAACTGGAACTTATCGATGTTTTTCAATGCGATACTCGTTCCTCTTGCCACGGCGCGAAGCGGATCTTCAGCAATGTGCACAGGAAGTTTTGTTTTCGCAGAAATACGCTTGTCTAATCCACGCAACATCGATCCTCCTCCTGCAAGGTAAATTCCCGTTTTGTAAATATCAGCAGATAATTCAGGTGGCGTCATCTCCAATGCACTCAAAATCGCTTCTTCTATTTTCGAAATGGTTTTGTCTAATGCGTGTGCGACTTCAGTATACGAAATCACAATTTCTTTCGGAATTCCGGTCATTAAATCGCGGCCACGAACAGCAAAATCTTCCGGTGGATTGTCTAACTCTGGTAAGGCGGCACCAACTTCAATTTTAATCTGTTCAGCTGTACGTTCACCGACAAGAATGTTGTGTTGACGGCGCATGTAATCTTCAATATCATCCGTGAAATCGTCACCTGCAATACGAATCGATTTATCACAAACGATTCCACCTAATGCAATAACCGCAATTTCAGAGGTTCCACCACCGATATCGATGATCATGTTCCCCATTGGTTCCTCCACATCGATTCCGATACCAATTGCCGCTGCCATAGGTTCATGAATAAGGTACACTTCTTTTGCTCCTGCATGTTCCGCAGAATCGCGCACCGCACGTTTTTCTACTTCGGTAATTCCAGAAGGAATACAAATCACCATGCGAAGCGTTGGATTGAACAAACTACGACCAGGATTGATCATCTTAATCATCCCGCGAATCATTTGTTCCGCACTTTGGAAATCGGCAATTACACCATCTTTTAATGGACGGATAGTTTCAATAAGTTTATGCGTTTTACCGTGCATTTGCTGCGCTTTTTTACCGATCGCAACAATCTTTCCGGTTTGTATGTCTTTTGCAACAATCGATGGTTCATCTACCACCACTTTGTCATTCTGAATGATCAAGGTGTTAGCTGTACCTAAATCGATCGCAATTTCTTGCGTTAAAAAGCTAAATAATCCCATGTTCTATAACTGGCTATTTTATAAGTCGTTCCGTTAATCGTAAATTTCGACTTTTTGTTTCAATAATTTGAAAAAAAGTCAACTTAGTGCTTAAAATGTCTGTTTCCTGTAAATACCATAGCAACTCCATTGGCATTACAGAAGTCAATTGAAAGGTCGTCTTTAATCGATCCTCCAGGTTGAATCACCGCTTTTATTCCCGCAAGATTAGCGATCTCCACACAATCAGGGAAAGGGAAAAAGGCATCTGACGCCATTACTGAACCCGATAAATCAAATCCAAATGCCTGAGCTTTGTGAATCGCTTGATTCAATGCGTCTACACGTGAGGTCTGACCCGTACCACAGGCCAACAGCTGACGGTCTTTTGCAATTACTATCGTATTCGACTTTACATGTTTCACAATGTGATTGGCAAACAATAAGTCTTGAACTTCTTCAGCAGAAGGTTGCGCTGTTGTTTTTGGCTCTAAATCAGTCGCTGACTCCGAAACAGTATCCTTGTCTTGTTCAAGCACACCATTCAAAATAGAACGAAATTGTTTTTCAGGAAACGAAAACTGCTTTTGAACAAGCAAGATTCGGTTCTTTTTGCCTTTCAATAATTCGAGCGCTTCAGAATCAAATCCTGGAGCAATAACTACTTCACAGAACAATTCATGGATCAACTCCGCCGTTTCCTGGTCGATTGGTCGATTGGCAATTAAAATTCCACCGAAAGCACTAACAGGATCAGCTTCAAGTGCCGCTTCATATGCGTGTTTCAATGAACTGCGAATGGCTAATCCACACGGATTGTTGTGTTTCAAAATGGCAAAAGCGGGATCGCCGTGTTGAAATTCACCCATCAAATTAACCGCTGCATCAACGTCTAATAAATTATTATAAGACAGCTCTTTTCCGTGCAATTGATCAAAAACCGCTGATAAATCACCATGAAACACTCCTTTTTGGTGTGGGTTTTCTCCATAGCGAAGTACTTGTGCGCGTTGAATACTCTCCTTAAATACGTGCATATTTTCCTCGTCAAAATACTTGAAAATATGCGTATCGTAGTGCGAAGAGACATTGAATGCGTCTGCTGCGAATTGTTTACGCTGTGGTTCTGTTGTCGCCGCACCTTGCTCAGTCATCAGCTTAAGTAGTGGGGCATATTGTGCTTGTGAAGGAATAATTACGACATCGCGGTAATTCTTCGCTGCTGCGCGGATGAGTGAAATTCCACCAATGTCAATTTTCTCAATAACGTCTTCATGACTCGCTCCTGAAGCAACGGTAGCCTCAAATGGATACAAGTCCACGATTACCAAATCAATTTCCGGAATGCCGTATTCAGCAATTTGCGCTTGATCTTCCGTCAAATGTCGCCGATTTAAAATTCCACCGAACACCTTCGGATGTAAGGTTTTCACACGTCCACCCAATATAGATGGATACGAAGTTAAATCTTCCACCCGCTGAACTGGGATTTCCATTTCTTCGATAAACGATTGCGTTCCTCCGGTTGAATAAATGGTTACTCCGTGCGTATGTAGAAGTTCAACAATTGGCGCCAGACCGGTTTTATCAAAAACAGAAATCAGTGCGGATTTGATGGGTTTTAACGTATTCATGACGGGATAGAAAAAGAAAGGTCAAAATTAGTGGTTTATTTCGGTTTTTAGGCATTCTGTTGACTGAATTGATTGCTGAATTTCAATGTTTTTCCAAATTGCTACATTTACAAAAGGAATCGATGGAAATGAACATTTGTATTGTAGAAGATGAGCAAAGTCTGGCAGAACTGATTCACATGAATCTGGAGCTGGAAGGTTATACCGTACGTTTATTAACTACAGGAAAAGAAGCCATGGATCTTGCGCCTCAAATGAACCAATTTAACCTGGTCATTTTAGATGTCATGTTACCCGATTTTAGTGGGCTTGAAATCTGTGAAGCAATCCGAAAAGACAGCGATGTTCCCATTTTATTTCTTTCTGCGAAAGGAACGACAGAAGATAAAATTGCGGGATTGAAACGCGGCGCCAACGATTATTTGAGTAAACCGTTTGATTTAGAGGAATTGCTGCTTCGCGTCCATAACTTGACTAAATTATTCCAACCTGAAACTTCCACGAAATCAACGCTTCTCACCATTGCAGGTAAACGCATTGATTTTCAAACCTATGAGGTGAGGCAACTCTCTGATAATGTGTTGATTGCAACACTCAGTAAAAAAGAAGTCGAATTACTTCGCCTATTTGCCGAGCGCGAAGGACAAGTAGTTTCAAGGGATGAAATTCTGGATTCCATTTGGGGGACAGATCAATTTCCAACTTCTCGTACCATCGATAATTATATTTTAGCTTTCCGTAAACTTTTCGAGACAGATCCACGCAACCCGGCTTACTTCCACTCTATCCGTGCCGTTGGATACAAATTCACCCGCGGTTGAGAAAGGCTAACTATTTGCTATTTTTGCAGAAGTAAACGCGTATGGTAGAAAAGGATAAAAACAAGCAGCTTCGTTATGATCAAGCTTACCTCCGAATGGCACGTTCGTGGTCAAAATTATCGCATTGCAACAGAAAACAAGTCGGAGCAATCATCGTAAAAGATGAAATGATCATCTCAGATGGTTACAACGGTACGCCAGGTGGGTTCGATAATTGCTGCGAGGATGATGAAGGTAACACACATTGGTACGTGTTACACGCAGAGGCAAATGCCATTTTGAAGGTAGCGAAATCGACCAATAACTGCAAAGGCGCAACATTATACTTGACACATTCACCATGCAAAGACTGTAGTAAATTAGTCTTACAAGCAGGAATCACGCGCTTGGTGTATGCCGAACAATACAAAGATCCATCAGGAATCGATTTCTTGACCAGCGCTGGACTTGAAGTCATTCACATTGAAGAATTTAACGATGAAACGGAATAATTCCTATTTACTTCCTACCATATTTGCGGTGGTATTGTCCATTGGTGTTTGGTTAGGCTATTTTTTGGCGCCAAAGAGTTTTGGTTTTTCTGCTGATACCTCAGGAGGCCACTACCAAAAATTGTCTGACATCATCAATATTCTTGACGAAAGGTATGTAGATCCAATTCAGGCAGACTCCTTGTTTGAACAGACCATCAGTGACATGTTGCATAAATTAGATCCGCACAGCAATTACATTCCAGCGCGTGATCTAGCGATGATCAACGAAACTATTGAAGGCAAATTCGGCGGAATTGGTGTACGTTTTTTCATTTTACGGGATACCATTTGTGTAACAGCGGTTGTTCAAGGTTCTCCTTCTCAACGAGCAGGAATTAAAGCTGGAGACAAGATTATTCAAGTTGATGGGAAGTCGGTTGCAAGTAAGAAAATCACGAATGAAAAGGTGATGAAATTGCTTAAAGGGAAAGAAAATACGGTTGTCCAAGTGGCTATTTTACGTGAAAAACAACTCATCAAAAAGAAATTAGTTCGAGGAAGTATTCCGATTGAATCGGTTAGTGCCGCTTACCTCATTGCACCACGAACAGGTTATGTGAAAATTGATGAATTTTCCGTTACCACTGCCGATGAATTCCGTCGAGCCGTAAGCTGGTTAAAACAAAAAGGAATGGGCAAGTTAGTCCTTGATTTGCGAAATAATGGCGGTGGAGTGATGCAAACAGCCGTTGAAATTGCCGATGAATTGCTACCAAACGGTATGACAATTGTGGAAACAAAAGGAGAGCACAGTGGTTCGAAAAAGTACTACGCCACGCGAGGAGGCATGTTAGAGAACGCTCAGGTTGTTGTAATGATCAACTCCAATTCGGCATCCGCTAGTGAAATTCTCGCAGGAGCCATTCAAGACAATGATCGCGGCACAATTGTCGGACGTCGCTCGTTTGGAAAAGGGCTGGTTCAAGAAGATTTGCCACTTCGTGATGGAAGTAATTTGCGTTTAACAGTGGCGCGCTATTATACGCCAACAGGACGGTGCATCCAACGATCATACGATAAAGGTTTCGACGAGTACTACCAAGAGAAAATGGCAGAATACGACAATGGTGAATTGTTCAAACCGGATACCAATAAGGTAGATTCGTTGCGTTACAGAACACCGAAAGGAAAAATCGTTTACGGTGGTGGTGGTATTTCGCCAGATGTTTTCATTCCCTTTGACTCAAGTGGCATGTCATGGTATTACACCGAATTGCGCTATTCACAAGCATTCAATGCCTTTGCATTTGATTTCTTGCAGGGAAAACGATCCACATGGAAATCCTTAGATGACTTCGAACGTAAGTTCGTTGTTTCAGACGCACTCCTTCAGCGTTTTGTGCAATTCTCAGAAAAAGAACTGAAAATCAAACCCGATCAAGGAGCAATCAAACGAGGAAAAGGGTTGATCGTTCAAACCATGAAAGCAGAAATCGCCCGACAAATCTGGTTAGAGGACGGCTATTACCGCATCATGAATACCACGGATAAAGAGGTACAACGCGCGTTACGATCACTTCGATAATTACAGTTTCACGACTTGTTTCGTATAAACCTTTCCGTCAATCGTAACAGAGAGAAAGTAAACTCCTTTATTGACCGATTGACCTGATTCATTTGTTCCATCCCAAGAAGCACTTAATTTCCCTGAAGTTAGGGCCTCATTATGTACCACTCTCTTTACTAACTTACCTGTAAAATCGTAAACAAAAACTGACGCTTGGGCACCTTCATTTGTGGCCATGGAAATCTCCATTCCTTCTTCAAATGGATTCGGAAAAACGTGAAGTGGACTGTGATCATCCGCAAGTTGGTCAGTTAATCCAGCACTCATCAATTCTTCCATGTCATAGTTTTCATCGCCGTTTTGGTACAACATGTAATGAAAATACACAAGGAACATTTCATCGTTGGTATTCAATCCGGCAGTTACCATTACCGGCGGATTGTTGGGATTGTGCTCGTTGGTTGCCGTATTGTCATATACCCCTACACCCTTAATTTTAGATCCTTGGGGAACTTTTTGCATGTGCTTGAAGAAATAGAAATCCTGCCAATGGAAATCCCAATGTGGAATATTGGCAAATTTTATGGTATCGCTTGTTGGAGTTATTGCATAAGACTTTATCGTTTTCCCAAGTAAATGCATGTGTGGAAAGACACTTAATACGGAAATAGTTGCAGGTACGCCTCCTGATCCTGCAGGATATTGGGCAGAGACAGAAGTCACCTGATTTGGCGGTAAACTAAACGACCAATTTTGAATGATTGGGTCGGCACCAACTTGACGGATTCCTGTTGTACCTGGTGGGTAAAAATGGAAAATCACTTTTGTGCTATCGAATTGACCATAACTTCCGGCGGGATAGTGCATCGTAAAATAAACCTGAGATCCTGCGTCGATATCAATTCCAAGTTTGAGCGGACTTGATGACGGTAAAACCATCGGTGTGGCACCAGGCGTATATCCTGCGATTAATTTTGTGTTTTGACTGGATGGGCTCGCACAATTACCGCCTATTGAATCGGTTACTTCTACCGCACCCGGATCGATGTAAATCAATGCGTGGTGTACGATTTGACGGTTCGCTGGGACAATTTCCACTGCACGAATGACCCGATTTTGTAATAACCCTGATGGAACGGCAAAACAGGCGTAATCGTCCGTTTGCGCTGTTGCTTTACTCATGTATGCCGGCATTTGAATCGTTAAGTCGCCGTTGCCTAACAAGGTTGAAGAGGTATATACCGGTGGCGGAGGCGTATTTGCTGCATTTCCTTCAGGTGCTCCCGATAAAATCCAATTTTGAATGGTCGTTTTTTCTGAAGCACTCAACGCGCGGTTGTGCACGTACTGTTGGTAGTTGTTATCCGGTGGCCAAGGCGGCATTCGATCTTGCGCAACAGCATCGTAAATGGCAGCAGCCATTGGACTTGTTTCACTGTAGGTCATTAGTGGAAATTGGGCAATTCCTCCGGTATGATGGCATTTAGTACACTTATCGTAAACCAATTGGGCGACATTGTCACTCCAGGTTTGAGCGAACGAGGAAAGTGATTGAAACAAAAGGATCAGTAGCACTAGATTTTTCATAATCAGCAGTTTTAGAGATGCAAAATAGGGAAAAATGTGGAGAAAACGATATTACCTTCTCACCGAAGCCAAATACACCCCAAAGAAGATCATTAACATGTACTCACTTTCTCCGCAGTAATGGTTTGGGTGAAATCGACCATAGGGAAATTCGAAATATCCCCCACCCCAACCACCCAACTAAAAACCGTGCATTTTCAAAATATATAGTAGTGTATTTTCAAAGTTAATATATGTGTATTTTCAAAGTTATGTATAGTGTATTTTCAAAATTAGATGTACATTTGTGCAGTATAATCAAGGTCTATGGGAGCAATTCGTATCATCAAAAAAGAAATGGATATTTACCTGAAAAAGTATCCTGTACTGGTGTTAACCGGTCCGAGACAGTCAGGCAAAACAACCTTTCTTAGAAATCAATTCCCTACTTACACGTATGTCAACCTTGAAAATTTAGATAACCGAAACTATGCACGCAATGATCCCAACGGATTTTTAAAGGAACATGACCGCTATGTTATTTTCGACGAAGTACAACGCGTACCCGAATTGTTTTCCTACATACAAACCAAGGTGGATGAAGATAAAATCATGGGACAGTACATTTTGTCGGGATCTCAGAATTTTCATTTGATGCGCAACATTACGCAAAGCCTTGCCGGTCGTGTGGCCTTATTTAAACTGTTGCCATTTGATTGCCAAGAAATGCAAGAAGCTGGTTGGCTGGATGAGGATTACGCTGTTAACCTTCAAAAAGGATTTTATCCTGCGATTTATGACCGAGATATTCCGTCCAAAGCGTTTTATTCAAACTACTTGCAAACCTATGTGGAGCGCGATTTGTCTGAGCTTATTCAAGTGAAAGATTTAAAACAATTCCGCAATTTCATTTCGCTTTGCGCAGCGCGTGTCGGTCAATTGCTTAATCTCAATTCACTAGCTAACGAATGCGGTATTTCACAACCCACTGCAAAATCATGGTTGTCCGTTTTGGAAACAAGTTACATTGTTTACCAGCTGCAACCTTATCATACCAATATGAACAAGCGGATTACCAAGAGTTCCAAACTTTATTTCTATGATACAGGATTGCTTTGTTTTTTGCTCAAAATTAAAGATGCGGCACACTTAAAAACAAGTCCATACAAAGGCAGTTTATTTGAGAACTACATCATCAACGAGTACCTCAAACAAAACTACCACCAAAACCTGCTGCGCGATTATTGGTTCTGGAGGGATGCCGTAGGTCATGAAGTGGATTTGATTTGGCAAGACACCGAAAAATTAAACGTAGTCGAAATAAAAGCCAGTCAAACGATTATGCCGTCCATGTTTAAAGGATTAAACTATTTTGAAAAGTTGGTTCCAGAGCTCATTGAAAGCAAAACGTTAGTGCATACTGGTTTATTCAATCAAGAACGAACGGCAGGAAAGGTTTTGAGTTGGAAAGGGGTTTTTAATCAAGATTGAAGGAGCAGCGACTCATCGCACACTTCTCACCGAAGCCAAATACACCCCAAAGAAGATCATCAACATGTACATCACTTTCTCCGCGGTAATGGTTTGGGTGAAATCGACCATACCCAAGTAGAAGAAAAGAAAGGTGAATACGATGACTAACACAGGTTGAATATAAATGTACACACTGGAAACCGATGGAGATACATATTTTAGTCCGTAAACGGTTAACAAGTAGGTCAGAAACGTAACACCGACAATGACATACAAGATGATCCACCAAGCGGAAGTGGGAATTCGACTGAAATCGGTCTGAGAAAGATCGGTAATGGTCGGCGGAAACATCAATACGTAGAGCATTCCAAAACTAAACACATACGTTATAACCGTTAAGGGTGAATAGGATTTCATCAGTGGTTTCACCAGTACCAAATAGAACGCATAACTTAATGCATTGATGAATAGAAAAGTGTCTCCAAGAACGGAATCGCCCTTGCCTGTTCCTCCTTTCAAGGTTAGCAGTATTGCACCAATCGCCCCAATTAGAATTCCAGTTGTGCGTTTCCATGAAAGGGCTTCCTTTAACAAGAAATAAGACAACACCACAACGAGCATGGGATTGGTCGCCATGATTATACCTGAATTAATGGAGGAAGAAAGATTCAATCCATGAAAAAAGAACAATTGATTGATCGCCACACCGAACAAGGCACAAAGCGCAACCAACGGAATGTCCTTTTTGGCGATGACCTCTCGTTTACCGAGCAACCAAATCAACCAAAACAGCACTGTTGCTCCAACAACACGGAGAAGTATAAACACATTGGGTGTGAGGTAGTCAGGCATGACGCCTTTGGCAATCACATGACTTGCGGCATATAACGTATTCACTAAAAAAAGTGCTCCATGCGCTCCAAAGATGGATTTTGAGGTATCAGATGACATCAGGAATGAAAGGCCTTGACAGCTGCTTCAACGTCTTTTTTAGCATTGCCAATGAACACCTGATCACCTAAAATGATGAATGGTCGCTTCAAAAAAGTATATTCTTCCAGCATCAAACGACGGTAATCGTCATCTGTCAACTGTTGCTCATGCAATCCCATTGCCCGAAATTTCATCGCACGTTTTGAAAAAAGCGCTTCATACGAACCCACTTTATCTTTTATCCAATCTAACATCGATGCATCAATGTTTTGGACTTTGATGTCTTGTAAATCAACTGAATTATCCGGATTGATTTCCTTAATGATCCGCTGACAAGTTGAGCAGGAACTCAAGTGGTAGATTTTCTTCATGGCTCTAGTTATTCTGGAGGTATTCCCTGTTACGTTTTTTGTCTTCTTCAGTTCCCGGCGTATTGCAACCTTTCACTTTTTTCTCAAACAAATAAATCCACTTCACATGCACAAGCACTGGTAAATAGTTTGAATTGTACCATTTCAACGCAGCTCCACCGCGTCGCCAATCGTAAATGCCAAAAATCGGTAGTTGAACCCCTGGAATGACAAAACTTCTGCGACTCAAACGGAACCCAAATCCCAAGGTATAATTGAGCTGTGCGACAAAATTTGGGTGTTTCTGTTGATTGAAATTAAATACTCCGTCAACGGGATAGGTCGGTGACCCTTGTTCAAGTACGCGGTAATCTAAGTTGATGCCCAATCCATTGTCAATAAAATACCGTTTATTCAAATTGATATTCTTGTGTACTGCGAATCGACCGTATATGTAACCATTATAAAAATCTCCCGAACCGGAATACGAACTCAATAATGCATTCGAATTGGAATAGGTGTTTACGACAGTAGACTCCCGACCACCGAGCAATTTAAATCCAACTCCCCAATCGTAATAAGAAATAAGTATGGTCTTTAACGCTTTGGATAAATTAGACCGTTTCTTTGGAAAATGTGCCATTCCCGCTTCCAAAAAAAATCCGGGTAATCCGGCAGGATCAAACGTGTAGTCAATTGGTCGACCATTAATGGTTCCAGAATACGTGGGGTTATTGGCATTCGATCGCGTGGCCATGAATGTCGGTCCGCCGGAAAGTTGCAAGCCGTAAAAACGGTAATCCTTGTAATCTGTTTTTCCGAAAACTTCGCTTCGTCGTTTTCCTGGGACAAGGTTTCGTTGAGCGACTAACGACGCTGTCAATCCAACAAAAACGGCGAACAAAAGGAATTTTGAAAAGGCATTAGTTACGAACATAAACTCAGTATTTTATCCATTACTTCAGAAGAATCCCATTTTTCTTCAAGGTTAGGTATTTCCATTACTTGATCCATAATGCCATTCTGAACTTGACCTTGTTTGTACGCTATGCTGTACCGAATTTCACTGAAGGTAACTTGTGAGTATAACGGCATCCATTTTTCAGGGTACAATTCACTGAATTTGGCTTCGATTTTCTTACGCAGTAAAAACGCTGGATCAGCCACATAGTCACGCATGACGTAATAGTTATCCAATGAAAGATCTTGTAAGGCATCGCCATCCGGTTTTCGCTCACGGCTGTACTCGTCAAAAATCGCTGTCCAATCGTGGTTGTGCTTTTGCATGAGGTCCCACAACACTGTACAATCCTCAAATCCGGCATTCATCCCTTGACCGTAAAAAGGAACGGTAGCATGAGCAGCGTCACCCATCAATGCTGTTTTTCCATGGGTCCATGGGTAACTTCTGATGATCGCCAAAGAAGAAAGTGGGTGATCTTCCCATGCATCGGCAATGTTCGGCATCATGTCGTAAAAATCAGGGAAAACCTCCTTGAAGAAATTGTCAATTGCTTCTTTCGAAGTAAGTCTGTCAAATGCATGTTCTCCTCCAGAATGTGGCATAAATAGCGTACAAGTGAACGAGCCATCTTCGTTGGCAAGCGCAATCATCATAAACCGTCCTCTTGGCCAAATGTGCAAGGCATCTTTATCCATTCTGTAACTACCGTCTGGATTTGCAGGAAGTAAGATTTCACGGTAACCATCAGCTATGTAATTTTGGCTGTATTGGAAACGATCGAGTTTTTGCATGGAATTGTAACGCACTGCAGAGAACGCACCATCTGCTGCAAAAACCAATGCTGCTTGGTGTTCAAATTCCTCACCGGTAATCGTGTTCTTCAAATACACAATGCCATTCTTCAGGTCAACGCGTTTGCACTCGTGGTTGTAATGAATCGTAGCATTTCCATATTTCTCCGCAATATCCATCATTGTGGCATTGACCTTTCCTCGAGATACAGAGAAGATGGCTTCACCGTCTTTACCGTATTGTTGGTAGGTCAAATTTCCTTTCAAATCGTGCATCATCCGTCCGTACATCGGAATCGCAATTTTTCTCACCTCATCCCCTACTCCAACTGCGTCAAGTGCTTTCCAACCGCGATTTGATAGTGCAAGATTTATTGATTTCCCAGCAGATATTTCCGCTTTTCGTATATCTGATCGGCGCTCATAAATCGTCACGCTATATCCGGCTTTCGACAGGTAAACCGCCCACAATGAACCAACTAAACCGGCTCCAATAATAATCACTTCTTTTTTCGCTTCCATAGTTTCCTTTCTTCTTCGTCAGTTGAATTACTGAATCGCTCGCTGCAACAATTGCCCAAACCAATAACAATCCTCGAACGAATTGTATAAGGGTGCTGGTGCAATCCGAATAACATTCGGTTCTCGCCAATCGGCAACAACGCCTTCAGCGGACAACGCATCAAACAATTTTTTCCCTTGACCTTTTGCCATGATAGACAATTGAGCACCGCGCTTTGTTTTATCCCTAGGTGTAATGAGTTCAAACGTCACTCGATCGCTATTTTTAGCAGAGATATCATCAATTACAAATTCTAAAAATGCAGTCAATTGATCTCGTTTTGCTCCAATACGATCCATCCCTGCCTCTTCAAAAATTTCCAAGGACGCCAGATGAGCCGCCATTCCAAGAATAGGAGCATTACTCAACTGCCATCCCTCCGCTCCGGCCATCGGTTTAAATCCTGGTTCCATTTGAAACCTTTTCGATTTATCGTAACCCCACCATCCCGCAAATCGTGGTAACTCTGGTCGATTGGCATGACGCTCATGGACAAACATTCCACTTACACCTCCCGGTGAGGAATTAAGGTACTTATACCCACACCAAGCTGCAAAATCAAGCCCCCAATCGTGTAATTGTAAATTGATGTTTCCGGCAGCATGCGCCAAATCAAAACCTACAATTGCCCCTACAGCATGTCCTGCTTTAGTAATCGCTTCCATGTCGAACAATTGTCCGGTGTAGTAATTGACACCGCCAATCATCACCAGCGCCAATTCATCCCCAAGCTCATTGATTTTGGCAATAATATCTTCTTCATGGATGAGTTGCTCCCCTGGTCGCGGTCCAACCTCAACAAGGTGTTCTGAAACATCCAACCCGTGAAAATGAACTTGTGACTCAAGGGCATACTGATCACTCGGAAAGGCCTTTGCCTCACACAAAATTTTGGTTCGTTTTCCTTTCGGTTGATAAAACGAAACCATCAATAAATGTAGATTGGTGGTTAATGAATGGGTAATGACCACCTCAATCGGAAGCGCACCAACGACATTTGCCGCTTTTTCCGTTAACTGTTCGTGGTAAGAAAACCAAGGACGTTCCGCTAAAAAATGTCCTTCAACACCATATTTAGCCCAATCATTTAATTCCTGTTCAATGTAAGAACGGACAGATTTCGGTTGCAAACCCAAGGAATTTCCTGTAAAATAGCGAACTTCTTTGTCAAGAAAAGTCGGAAAATAGAACCGTTCTCTAAATAAACGAAGGGGATCTTTTGCATCCAATTGATGCGCAAATTCAAGTGTATTTTGAAATGTCATAAGCGATAAATCAACTCTTCAATAGTGTTTCAAATTTACATATTCCTGACGGAGTTGAATACAGTTAGAAGACATGCTTATTCACAATGAAATGGTAAACAAACTAAAAAAGAGACTGATTTTTTGAGAATTGGAAATATCACAAGAAATAATCATAAGTTTTTACTATGTAATACATAATTTATATTAATAAAAATATGTGTGTTAAAGTTCTCATTTTTGAAAAAAAATCTAAAATGAAAACGATTACTATTGCCAAAGGAGATGGAATAGGTCCAGAAATTATGGATGCCACACTCCGAATTTTGCATGCTGCAGGAGCTCAAATTGAAACAGAAGAAATACAAATCGGTGAAAAGGTATACTTGTCTGGAAACACTTCTGGAATTGCTGCCGAAGCATGGGATTCTATTCGAAAGACAAAGGTATTTCTGAAATCACCCATTACCACTCCTCAAGGTGGTGGATATAAAAGTTTGAATGTAACTACACGCAAATTTTTAGGGTTGTATGCCAATATCCGTCCGTGTCGCAGTTTGCATCCGTTTGTGAGTACCAAGCACCCAAAAATGGACTTGGTAATCGTTCGTGAAAACGAGGAGGATCTCTACGCAGGAATCGAACATCAGCAAACCGATGAAGTCGTTCAGTGCCTCAAATTGATTAGCCGACCAGGTTGCGAAAAAATTGTGCGTTATGCGTTTGAATTTGCCCGCCAACAAAAACGAAACAAAGTCACTTGTTTCACAAAAGATAACATCATGAAACAAACAGATGGTCTTTTCCATCAGGTGTTTGATGAAATCGGGAAAGAATACCCTGAAATCACGAAAGAGCATTGGATCGTAGATATAGGAGCAGCAAAAGTAGCAGAGTCACCTGAATCTTTTGATGTAATAGTTATGCCCAATTTATACGGTGACATTATCTCGGATATTGCAGCAGAAATAACTGGCTCTGTTGGTCTGGCTGGATCTTCCAATATTGGTGAAGAGTGCGCGATGTTCGAAGCCATTCATGGTACAGCACCAGACATCGGTGGCAAAAACATAGCTAATCCTTCCGGCCTTCTTCAAGGAGCCGTCATGATGTTGCACCATATCGGTCAGTCTGAGGTCGCTCAAAAAATTCAAAATGCGTGGTTAGTTACGCTAGAAAAAGGAATTCACACGGCTGACATTTTTCAAGAAGGCGTAAGTAAGCAACGCGTTGGAACGAAAGAATTTGCTGATGCTGTAATTGAAAACCTCGGGAGCAAACCTGCTGTACTTACGCCAGTTATTGAAGGAACCAATTCTGCGTTAAAATTGCCGAAATATGTGCGTAAGCCATCCGCTAAAAAAGAATTAGTTGGTGTCGACATATTTGTGCATTGGTCAGGAACCGATCCAAATGAATTAGCTGCAAAAATTCAACCAATCGCACCGGACGGCGTTGAACTTTCTATGATCACGAACCGTGGTATTAAAGTTTGGCCGGACGGATTCAAAGAAACGTTTTGCACAGATCACTGGCGCTGCCGTTTTAAACCAACTTCTGACAATACGCTAAACCAAACAGCGCTAATCGACCTTTTACAACAAGCCTTGAGTCAGGGAATTGACACCATCAAAACCGAAAATCTGTATGCCTTTGATGGCGTTCCGAAATTCTCACTTGGCCAAGGCCAATAACCGCTCAGTATGTCTCCATTTACAAAGAAACCGGAAAGCGCTTCAAGCCAACGAAAGCGCTTCCGGTTTTTTTTATTTTTTCTGCTCGTGGCCCTGCTCATTTTATCGTTTTCCATAGAAAACGGGTCTATTCAACCACTATTTTCTACAGGTGCAATTGCACTTGGTTTACTCATTTTGCGAAATTTAACACTTTGAGTAAATTCCGATATAAGTATTGAAAATAAGCTGTTGAATTCTAGTTATTTTTGTACCAAAGAAAGACACATGGCGACAGCAATCAAACGTACAAATTCAGAACAGTTATTTGACAAAGCGAAAACCTATTTCCCTGGTGGAGTAAACTCACCTGTTCGTGCGTTTAAATCGGTAGAAGGATCTCCATTGTTCATTAAACGAGGAGATGGTTGCCGCATTTGGGATGAAGATGACAATGAATTCATTGATTTCTGTTGCAGCTGGGGACCGCTCATTTTGGGGCACAACCATCCAAAAGTGTATGAGAAAATCGTTTCAACATTGCAAAATGGATCGTCATTTGGAGCACCCACAAGATTAGAAAACGAACTGGCTGAACTTATTTTAAGTCGCAATCCTTTCATTGAGAAATTGCGGTTTGTAAGTTCCGGAACTGAAGCAGTTATGTCGGCTATTCGATTAGCACGCGGCTTTACGGGCAGAGATAAAATCATCAAGTTCGAAGGGTGTTACCACGGTCACGTCGATGCACTATTGGTAAAAGCCGGTAGCGGATTAGCGACATTGGGAACTTCTTCAAGTGCTGGAGTAACTGAATCACTGGCTTCGGATACATTGGTACTTCCACTCAACGATGAAAAAGCACTTCGGGAATGTATTGCTGCATATAAAGATGAGATAGCATGCGCGATTATCGAACCAATTCCGGCAAATAATGGTCTTTTACTTCAAGAAAAAACCTTTTTGTTAACCCTTCGCGAGTTGTGCACAGAGCAAGGGATTCTGCTCTTCTTCGACGAAGTTATTTCTGGTTTTCGAGTGGCATTTTCAGGCGCGGCGGAATACTATGGGATTGCACCTGATATCATCACCTATGGTAAAATAATCGGAGGAGGGCTGCCAGTTGGCGCTTATGGCGCAAGTAAAACAATCATGGCAAGTGTGGCTCCTGATGGTCCGGTTTATCAAGCAGGAACGCTTTCCGGAAATCCGGTGGCTATGGCGGCTGGAATTGCCCAACTTACAGAATGTGCACAACCTGGATTTTACGAAGAACAAGAGCGCAGAACAAAGGCATTCGTGCAAACCATTAATGCTCACGCCGAAGCCCATAAGTATCCTTTTGAACTTGTTACGATCGGGTCTATTTTCTGGTTATCTTTTAATGGGAAGAAACGCATTCATCAATCGGAAGAAATCAATCCAGATATGACCGGTTTCAAACATATGCACCGAGAATTGCTAAATCGTGGGGTTTACCTCGGACCGAGTGGTTATGAGGTGGGATTTGTGTCTCAAGCGCATACGCCAGAGATCTTGGAACACAGCGCAGGGATTTTCTGTGCGGTGCTGGATGAAATTTTCAAAAAATAGTTACGGCAGACATGCTGCTTTTTTCTGAATCAATTCCACACCGTCCATTGTCAAATAGTCTTGACAAGCGGATACTTTTTTCGCTTTCAGCTCCTTCAATTCTTGTGCGGATTTGCCTGTTGTTCCTTCCGTTAATAATCCCTCGGAAATTTCATTGAGTTGGTTTCCAATTTCAAGACATTCACAGAATTGCTCGTCGCGGGAAGTGCACGCAGACAAGACGATTGCACTAAAGATAATTATACTGTTTTTCATAGGTTAAAGCTACAAAAAAACGCCATTCTCCATGAAAATGGGGTTTGCTATGGTAAATAACAAGATTAGTTATTCTCTAATTCGGGGTTTTCTTTAGCCGCCGCACGTTTTAATGCTACCTTATTTACCTGAGTCTTACCCATAGGTTGCCGCTGAAGTGGTTTTGCGGGTTGCGCAGATGGTGCCTTTTGCTCAACTGCCGGTTGCACAGTTTGGGATGGTTTCAATTCTGCTTTTTTCGATTGCTTCACATCTTGCGCCATTGCTGAACCGCTCAGTAAAAGACCTACAGCTGCTGTGAAGATAAAACGTCCATTTTTCATACCCTTATCATTTTAAACGATGAGTTCAAGTATACACAATTTATAGCATATTTCGTATGCTATCCGTATAATTGTACCTGTTAAAATGTGCTAATTTTACGTATAACTCCCATTTCATGTCGAAATTACCTCATATCGGAACGACGATTTTTACGGTGATGTCCCAATTAGCGAATGCGCACAAGGCCATTAATTTATCACAAGGATTTCCAAATTTTCCGGTTGATGAACGCCTAACCCATATTCTACAATCAATTGCCAACAATCCGATTCATCAATACGCTCCAATGGGAGGGTCAACCACCTTATTGGAGGGAATTAGCCAACTCGTGCAGCAACAGTATCAGCGTACCGTTCATCCAACGCAAGAAATTCTTGTCACGGCTGGAGCAACGGAAGCGATTTTTGCAACCATTCAAGCACTTGTCAACAGCGGAGAAGAAGTAATTATTCTAGATCCCAGTTATGACTGTTATGAACCGCCGATTATTCTCGCAGGTGCCAAGTCAGTTCGTATTCCGCTGAATGCTGATTTTTCGCCGAATTGGGAGCGCATTGAAGCGGCTATCACCAGTAAAACGCGTTTACTCATCTTCAATAATCCACACAATCCATCCGGAACGCTTTGGAAAAAAGAAGACATTGACAGACTCGAAAAGCTAGCCGATAAGCATCCGAAGTTAACATTCTTGTCAGATGAAGTGTATGAATTCATCACCTTTGAAGAAAAACACATTTCCATTAATTCACGACCAAATCTAAGCGAACGAACAATAATTGTATCCTCCTTTGGTAAGACATTTCATATAACCGGTTGGAAAATCGGATACCTCGTTGCACCTGAACACCTGATGAATGAAATCAAAAAAGTCCATCAGTTTCTTGTTTTCAGTGTAAATAGTGTCGCCCAAGAAGCCTTGAGTAGATATATTAAACTCGTCAATGTGAATGAATTGGGGAAATTCTACCAACAAAAACGAGACACTTTTCGGGAGTTTATTAAACAAAGTCAGTTCAAGTTGCTTCCTTCACAAGGAACGTACTTTCAGCTCGCGGATTATTCTGCTATTTCCGAAAAAAGTGATGTAGATTTTTGCAAAGAACTCGTAACAAATCACGGTGTGGCGGCGATACCCGTTTCAGTATTTAGAGAAGATAAAAAACAACAACAGTTGGTTCGATTTTGCTTTGCGAAAGACGACAATACATTAGAACAAGCAGCAGAACGCTTATGCAAGATTTAAAAATAGCATTAGTACAGGCTGACCAACATTGGGAGGATAAAACTGCCAATATTGCGAACTACGAATCGTTATTGGCGGCTATTGACGGAGTGGATATCATTCTTTTACCTGAAATGTGTACAACAGGATTCACAATGAACGCTGGCGATTTAGCAGAAGATTTTTCTAATTCGAGTTCCTTGAATTGGCTAAAAAAATTAGCCGAATCAAAAAACAGTGCGGTATTTACTTCGTTAATTATTCAGGACGACGGAAAATTCAGAAATCGAGGTTTATTCGTTGAACCGAATGGAAACGTTCACTTTTATGACAAGCGTAAATCGTTTGGACTTGCTGGAGAAGACCACGTGTTTACAGCTGGCACTGCTGAAAAAATCGTTTCTTTTCGCGGCTGGAACATTCAGCTTCAGATTTGTTACGATTTGCGCTTCCCTGAAATCGTACGTAACCGAATTTCAAATGGCTTCGCAGCCTATGACCTCATTTTATACACCGCCAATTGGCCTGCTAAACGACGCCACCATTGGAACACGTTGTTAACTGCCAGAGCAATTGAAAATCAATGTTTTGTAGCAGCAGTGAATCGAATTGGAGAGGACGGAAAAGGGTTAATATATAGTGGCGATTCAACGGTCATTGATCCACTTGGCGAAACCATGCTTCATTTATCTTCCGAACAAGTTGAAGTGATCAAACTAACAAAGGAAAAATTACATTCCGTGCACGGACAGTTGCCTTTTTTGAAGGATCGGTAATGTTAATTTATTCTCTAGACATTGTTAAAACGCTAATTCACTTATATTTGTAAAAACCGAATTAAAATGAAAAAAGTATACTTAAGCATTCTACTAGCTGGAATAACTGCAGGAAGTTCTGTAGCACAGCTTGTTCAAAAACCGTTGGTATCGGGAGAAATTAGCCGAATGAAACCAGCGTCGTCGCCAATAAAGCCAACAGAAAAACAGTTGGGAACAGTCTTTTGGCAAGACAATTTTGACACTCCATCGAATTGGGTTGTTGACAATAGCGGACAAACCGGAGGTGAATTTGGTTGGACAATTGATGCCACATCAGACGGGTGGTACTCGGCAAATGGAATAAACTCTACTTCAGGCGGAAACTATGCTGAAGTGTCAAATGGTGATCCAACATTAACTACTCCATCTCAAGCATTAGGTGTTACTTACACGCTTACCACTGCCCAACCAATAGATTTGACTGCCAACGGAACGCAAGTTACGTTGTCGTTTCAACAGTTTGGAGCGCGCTTCAATGACTTACAAGAAATTCAAATTTCAACTAACGGAACAACCTTTTTTCCTGTAGGCGACAATATGGATAAAGATGTATTGTCTGCAGCTGGAGGAACGGCGTATCCAAATCCAGATACAAAAACCATCAATCTTGCTGGGTTTTTAGCCGGAGCAACTCAAGTATGGATTCGTTACTCTTGGACAACAGCATTTCCTACTTTAGCAACTAATCCGAATGTGTGGATTACTTACGGATGGTACATTGATGACGTAAAACTTACTACAAATGCTGAATACGATTTAGCGCTTCAATCTGCGTATTGGGGTACAGCATTCTTAAACTACTTCCAACTTCCTTTAACACAGGTTGCACCTATTGATTTTACAGCAAACGTTGTAAACGGAGGAACGCTTCCTATGACAAATGCGAAATTGAATGTAAATGTGAACGCTGGAGCTTGGATAGGCTCGTCACCTGGTGCAACTATCGCTCCAAATGCGACTGACAGTTTAGTTGTTTCAACCCAATTCACGCCAAGTAGCACTGCCACTGCGACGTACAATGTCACGCGTACAATTACAGCTGATGCTACAGATGATATCCCGGCGAATAATGCGCTTCCTGCAATAAACTTCAGCACTACAAATTTCATCTATGCACGTGACAATAACGTTCCTGCTGGTAGCACGAACAACGGTCCTGATGGATTTGAAGTAGGTAACTTATTCGATATCTGGCAAGACCAAACACTCAACGCAATTAATGTTCGTCTAGTTGGTGGAGGAAGTAATGGTACAACAGTAGGAACAGAAATCTATGTCAAACTTTATTCTATTGATCCGGGTACTGGAGACTTCGTATACGAAGGAGAATCTGATCCTAAAATTTTGGCTTCGAATAACTTAAACACGAATCTTGTAATGGTTCTAAACACTCCAGTAGATCTAATTGCAAACAGTACATATCTTGCTGTTGTTGGAGCTTTTGGACCAGGTTTACGTGTTGCGAATGCTGGTACATCTGATCCACAAACTTCGTTTTTGTATGATACTCCAACTGATACTTGGTTTTATCAAACAGGTACGCCATACGTACGCTTAAATTTCGATCCGTCTGTTGGTATGGAGGAAATGGAAGGAACGGTTTCCAAAGCAACTGTTTATCCTAACCCATCCGTTGGAACTACAACCGTTGATTACAGTTTAGTCAATGCAGCTGACGTTACTATTCAATTAACGGATGTTTCGGGTAAGGTAATCACTAGCTGGAATGAAGGTACACAAGAAGCTGGTGATCACAGCTTGTCTTTTGATGCTGCGTCTTTCAACAGTGGAATTTACTATGTAACGATCGCTTCTGAGGGATCAGTTGTTACAAAGAAATTCGTAAAGAAATAAGAACCAATCAAATAAATTGAAGAAGGGCTGTCTCGCAAGAGACGGCCCTTTTCATTTGTCGCTTTTCAAGAACAGTTAAGTATCTGTTGTTCTATTGAACCTATTGTCTTGTAAACAAATACGTTTTTTTATCCAACTTCTTGCCATTTGCAACGGTACCTTTTATATTTTTGTACATGCGCAATTTAATTGCCTTTTTCAGAAGGTTTCGTGTGTTTTTGGTGTTTGCTTTGTTGCAGGTCATTGCCTTGTCGACATACTTTTCATTTTTACAGTATCCGAGGGCGCAATACCTCACATCCGCTTCAACTATTTCTGGAGCAATTTTAAAAGCACGATTCGATTTAACAAAGCATTTCAACTTGAGTAAGAACAATGAAAATTTGCAACGCGAAAATGTCGCACTCAGGAATAGGTTACCATTGAGTTATATTCAGCTACAAAATGGTTTAGTTAAAATAAATGATACCCTTTTTAACCAGCAATACGAATACATTCCTGCGACTGTTATCAATTCCACACTGACCAAACGAAACAACTATTTTACGTTAAATGTCGGCTATGCACAAGGGGTTAAACGCGGAATGGGTGTGTTTTCCGAAAAAGGAATTGTTGGACGAGTGCACAACAGTAGTAAACATTTTGCCGTAGTAAAATCAGTCTTGACCGAAAACATCAATATTGATGTCATGGTGGAAAAGTTGGGGCTTTTTGGGCTAATGAAATGGGATGGAAGAGATCCTCGATTTGGCAACATCACTGGAATTTCAAATGACCTCAAATTGAAAAAATGGTTGAAAGTTGTCACGCGAGGCGGTTCTGGAATTTTCCCAAGAGGACTGACTGTTGGTTACATCGCAAAATTAAAACCAGTTGAAGGAAAGCCGCTATGGGACGTAATCATCAGGTATTCGGAAGACTATCGAACGCTGCAACGTGTTTATGTCATCAAAAACCTACTGAGTGAGGAACAACAAAAGCTCGAATTAGCCGTGCCATCAGACAACGATCAACAAGAAGAATGAACGACGTAATTAAACATAGTATTCGCTTTATAGTGTTGGTGCTGATTCAAACACTCTTTCTTAATCATCTCGAACTTGGATGGGGAATACAATTAATGGTCTACCCACTTTTCATTGTATTACTTCCATTTGAACTAGCAACGATCCCAATGCTTTTGCTTGCATTTTTAATGGGGATATCAATTGATGCCATATCAAACACCTATGGATTACATACCTCATCCCTTCTGCTCATTGCGTACATGAGACCAATTGTTTTTAAATTGTTTGCTCCACGCGATGGATACGATATCTTAAAGGAAGGCACTAGTTTTCACATGGGGATGAAGTGGTTCATATCTGTATATGGAACCCTTTTGTTTACGCATCATTTTTTCTTTTTTATAGTCGAGATTTTTAGGTTTTCAGATTTCTTATTTATTCTTCAAAAAACGGTACTGAGTCTACCTTTATCGTTTTTACTTTCCTTACTTCTTCAAGCATTATTCGTATCTAAGCCCAAAGAACGATGAATACAGATGCGCGCAAATATGTAATCATTTCCTTCATGGTCATTGTGGGAATGATCTACATATTTCGATTGTTCTATATGCAAGTCATTGACGATTCATGGACACTTCGAGCACAGGAAATTGCAGAAAAAAGAAAAGAAATCACTCCGCCTCGTGGTGTGTTATTCGATCGGAACGGTAAAAAAATTGTAGCCAACCGAACGTATTATAACCTGATGGTGGTGGAAGCGGAAATGAAAGACTTTGACACCTTAGCCTTTGCGCAATTAATAGGTTGGACAAAAGAACAAGTCAAGCAACGCTTCATTGAAATACGTAAGGGCGAAGGAACCTATTACAATAAAGCTACTGGAAAACGTACTTCCAACTACCAGAAAATTCGTGCATACCCTTTCCTTAAAGAGCTCACGTTAGAAGAGATTGCTAAAATAGCTCCCTTCCTAGAAGATTTCCCCGGATTTAAGGAGGAGGTTACTAGCATGAGAAGCTATCCTTTTGCGAATGCAGCCAATATCATGGGTTACCTTTCAGAGGTGAATAGAGAAGAAATCGACGAAGATCGTTTCTATAAACCAGGGAATAATATTGGTCGAGCCGGCTTGGAACGATTTTACGAAAAAGAACTTCGTGGAAGAAAGGGGATTCGGTATATTGTGACCTCTGCATTGAATAATGCGATAGAATCATATGCAGATGGGAAGTATGACACCGTTGCCAAGCAAGGCCCAGCATTGCACCTTGGTGTTGATATTATGCTTCAGGCTTATGGAGAAAAATTGCTGGAAGGTAAACGTGGATGTATTGTTGCCATCGAACCGTCAAGTGGCGAAATTCTTGCGCTTATCTCAGCACCTAGTTACGACCCCAATTTATTTATTGGAAGAAGGAACATTTCTAGAAACTTCACCAAATTACTGAATGATCCTAGTAAGCCGCTCTACCCTCGACCGTTAGCTGCAGAATACCCTCCCGGATCAACATTTAAATTATTGAACTCATTAATTGGACTTCAAGAAGGAGTTATTACACCTAATTCTGGTTTCCCTTGCAATACATCAGTTGTTGGTTGTCATAACCACGCTAGTGCTGGCAGTCTACCGGATGCCATTAAACATTCATGCAATCCGTATTACTATTCAGTAATGCGAAGAATCATTCAGCAAAAAAAAGCCAAAAGTTTGTTTCGTGATGCAGAAATCGGTTTAAATCACTGGGCTGATTATATGTACAGGTTTGGTCTTGGCAATAAACTGGAAACAGACATCACAGGATTGCGTTCGGGCACTATACCTGATTCGAAGTATTACGACAAATGGTATGGGCACCACAGATGGGCATTTTCAACCATTCGCTCCATTTCAATTGGTCAGGGTGAGGTAACCTTAACACCACTGCAAATGGCAAATGTGGCTGCTCTAATTGCTAATCGAGGATGGTACATTACCCCTCATTTTGTTCGATCCGTTGGGAAAAATGGTCCGTTACCTGAATACAGAAAAAAACACCAAACGTACATTAAGAAAGAACACTACGAAGTAGTTGTTGAAGGAATGAGACGGGTGGTTTATGAACCCGGAGGAACAGGAAAACGGGCTCGGTTAGAGGACATCATTATTTGTGGTAAAACAGGAACCGTTCAAAATCCTCATGGGGATGATCATTCCACATTTATTGCCTTTGCACCAATGGATAAACCCAAAATTGCCATTGCTGTTTTTATTGAAAATGCCAAAGGAGGTGGTGGATTGTGGGCCGCACCAACAGCAGGATTGATGATCGAAAAATACCTGAAGAAAAAGATTACCGATAAAGAACGAGAAGCCACCATATTGAACGCTAAATTTTACTACCGAAAATGAGAAAAGACGAATCGATAGTCGCACATGTTGATTGGCCATTGTTCATCGTCTTCATACTTTTAATGTTGATGGGAGTAGCCACAGTTTATTCAACTGCCTACAATCCAGAACACCCGTTTCTTTTCGATTTTAGTCAAAAATATGGTAAGCAACTCATGTGGTTGGGGATTTCTTTGTTTCTCGGATTAATGGTGTTCTTAATTGACTCTGACATCTACAGAAAATTCTGTGTCCCCATATTCGTATTCACACTCATCCTGTTGGTAATTGTCCTATTTATGCCTCCGGTAAATGGTGCAAGAGCTTGGCTAGGTATTGGGTCAATGGGTATTCAACCGGCCGAATTTGCAAAAATTTCTACCGCATTACTGCTGGCACGATTCATTAGTACCGTGAATGTAAAGCAACAAACCATTCAAACGGTACTCTATGCCAATGCCATTATACTGATTCCAATGGGATTGATTTTACTTCAACCGGATGCTGGGACCTTTGTAGTTTTCACCTCATTTCTATTTGTGATGTATCGCGAGGGCATTACCTACGACCCTTTACTTCTAAAATTTATCAATTCAATTCCCGGAGTAAGATTCAAACAAACATGGGTTGGAAGCCATTTCATACCGATTTTATTTGTCATCGTTTTTTTAAGCCTCATTACTTTACTTATGAGTAACGAAGTATTAACGGTTGACTTTCTTCCTGGCATGGTGATTTCTGGTTTTTGGAGTGTGGTTGCTGCTCTCGCTGTAATTGGACTATTGATCATATTCATGCTTCGATTTTTAGTATCGAAAAGGGAACGCAACAAATTAACACTCGTGGTTATTCTTGCGTTTGTTTTGGCTTCTTTACTCTCATCCGTTGTGAATTTTGGATTTCAGGGTTTGGCGCCTCACCAAAAAGATCGCATCGAATTATTCTTAGGATTAAAAGAAGATCCCAACGGAAAAGATTACAATCGCAACCGCGCAATGGCTGCTGTAGGCTCAGGAGGATTTTTAGGGAAAGGATACAACAAAGCATCTGTATCATCCGTCGAAAGTAATCACGTACCTGAAAGTGAAACCGATTTCATATTTTGTCCATTTGCTGAAGAATGGGGTTTTGCAGGCACTTTTGTCTTGATTGGATTGTACATGTTTATGCTATTGCGCATCGTTTTTATTGCAGAACGCCAACGATCAGCTTTCAATCGCATTTACGCCTATACTGTTGCGATGATCCTATTTTACCATTTTGCAATCAATATCGGAATGAACATCGGATTTGCTCCCGTTATTGGAATTCCTTTGCCGTTTTTCAGTTACGGTGGGTCTTCAATGATGTCGTTTTCAATCATGATGTTCATACTTCTAAAACTGGACAGTCAACGAAGAGATGTTCTGCAATAAGGATCTTCAAACACAAGGAAATTTCAGTATTTTTACACAAATTAAGTAGCATATGAAGGATAAAAAAGGCTCACTCAATGCACTGCCTGAAGAAAAAGTTAAAAAAATGACCTACTATTTCTGGGGGATTGCGATGTTACCTTTTCTCATCGTTGTTTCCTTGTTGCTTTTTCAATCAGAAGACGACCTGCCACCTGTTGCCATGTTGGATAATCCACCCGAATTACTGGCGTCACAAGTTTTAGCAAGCGATGGTGAAACGGAACTTGGCAGGTACTGGAAAGTAAACAGAACTAGTGTCGCATACAAGGAAATTTCACCTTACGTAACGGACGCATTAATTTCCACAGAAGACGAACGATTCCTTAACCACTCAGGGGTTGATTTTCGAGCAATTGGTAGAGCAGTATTCAGTTTTGGTGGGGCCGGTGGTGCGTCTACAATTACACAACAGCTCGCCAAGTTATTGTTTACACTGCAACAACGTGAACGTGAGGAATTGGCGAGGGCAAGTGGAGAGAATATCTCGTCTGGATCTTCCTCGCGGATTGGAAGAATATTTAAACGTATAAACGAAAAAGCCAGAGAGAACATCATCGCCACGCGATTGGAAAAACGCTTTACCAAAGAGGAGATTATTACGATGTACCTCAATCAATTCGATTTTCTATATAATGCGGTTGGAATCGAAAATGCAGCTAAGGTATACTTCAAGAAACGACCAAAGGATTTGAACAAGGTTGAAGCAGCAATGCTCGTAGGAATGTGTAAAAACCCTGCGCTTTACAATCCTTACACCTACAAGATTAAAAACTATAGAGCAGAACTGGCAGAAGACAAAGGAATTGATCCATCTGAAGTCAATACAGAAGATATTTCTGCTGCTCGTGCCAAAGACTCCGTACGCGCTGTTACTCGCCGAAACCAGGTCCTTGCTCAGTGGTTAAAAAACAGTAATTCGAATAATGAAGCAGTCAAAAACAAGCTCACCGAGGAAGAATTTAACCAGTTAAAAACACAACCCCTTATTGTTGATTATCAGGCTGTGGATCATAAACAAGGAATGGCGCCTTACTTCCGTGAATCTTTGCGAAAAGAATTAACTAATCTCTTCATGCAAAAAAATCCGGATGGAAGTTGGAAATACCAGCGTCAAGACGGAACACCGTATGATATCTACAGAGATGGACTAAAGATTTATACGACCATTGATGCGAACCTTCAAAAACACGCTGAAGAAGCCGTAGAACGTCACCTGAAAGAAAACCTTCAACCGGCCTTCGACGATAACAACCGAAGCGTGCGAAATTTTCCATTCTCCAACGATTTATCTAAAGAACAAGTTGATGCGATCATGCGGTCAGCTCGACTTAACTCAACGCGTTATGCTGCGTTGGTAGAAGCTGGGTATTCAAACAATGAGATCGTTAAAAATTTCCAAACACCAACTGAAATGCAAGTCTTCTCTTGGAGAGGAGAAATTGATACGGTGATGTCACCAGACGATTCTATTCGCTATTACAAAGCCTTCTTACACGCCGGATTAATTTCCGTAGAACCTCAAACAGGATTCGTAAAGGCTTGGGTTGGTGGTGCAAATTTCAATCACTTTGCTTTTGATCATGTAAGGCAAGGAAAACGCCAAGTAGGATCAACCATTAAACCATTTGTCTACAGTACAGCTATGGCTATGGGGGTTGTTAAACCATGTACGCAATTTGCAAATACGTCATATTGTGTCGATCTTCAAGATGCTGAAGGAAATATTGATGGAAGGTGGTGCCCTAAAAATGCAGGTGGATCTGATGCAGGTTCCGTTTCCGCATCTACAGGTTTGGCGCTTTCAATGAATAACATAACGGTAGCTGTGATGGCGAAAATGGGTGGTTATGCCGGACCAAAAACCATTTCCAAACTACTAAAATTAATGGATATCAACCTCACTCCTGAGCAAGAAGTTCCTTCGTTGTGTTTAGGTATTATGGATTTATCCTTGTTTGAGCTTGTCGGCGCTCAATGTATTTTTGCGAACGATGGAATATTCAATCGTCCAACAACGATTCTCCGTATTGAAGACAGAAATGGCAATGTAATCTATAACGCCAAACCTCATGCTGTTGAAGTGTTGAATGAAAATGTAGCTTACGAAACCTTACTCATGATGAAAAAGGTAGTCAACAACGGTACTGCCGGAAGTTTGAGAGGAGGGCAATCATGGGGGAATGTACTCGCGCCAACAGCAGGAAAAACAGGAACAACACAAAGTAACTCTGACGGTTGGTTTGTTGGACTCACACCTGACCTGGTTACCGGTGTTTGGGTTGGTGCAGAAGATCGTTCAGTTCGATTCCGCTCTATGACATGGGGACAAGGTGCACGGATGGCTTTGCCAATATATGGGTATTACATGCAAAAAGTTTACAAAGACCCCGTTGTGGCGTTGTCTACGACCGATTTCAAGCAACCAAAATCATACGATTCTAATCAATTCTCTTGCGCAGGTGAACCTTCATTAGATGTTCCAGCTGAAGAAGAAAACCCATTTGGTATTTAACATGAATAAAGTAGTAGCAAACGTTGAAGAAGCTCTTCAAGGGATTGAAGATGGAATGACCTTAATGTTAGGCGGATTTGGTCTTTGTGGTATTCCAGAAAATTCGATCGCTCAATTAGTGAAAATGGGCGTAAAAGAGCTGACGTGTATTTCAAATAATGCAGGAGTGGATGACTTTGGTCTAGGACTGCTTCTTCAACAACGGCAAATAAAGAAGATGATTAGCTCCTATGTTGGGGAAAATGCAGAATTTGAACGACAAATGCTCTCGGGAGAATTAATTGTCGATCTTATTCCACAAGGTAGCTTAGCCGAAAGATGTCGTGCTGGAGGTGCAGGAATTCCAGCGTTTTTTACTCCAGCCGGTTACGGAACTGAAATTGCTGAAGGGAAAGAAGTTAGGGTATTTAATGGTAAACCACACATATTGGAAAGCGCCTTGACGGCAGACTTTGCAATTGTGAAAGCATGGAAAGGGGATACAGAAGGTAACCTGATTTTTAAGGCGACCGCACGCAATTTCAATCCGATGATGGCCATGGCAGGAAAAATTACCATAGCTGAAGTAGAAGAGCTCGTTCCTGCAGGTGAACTTGATCCCAATTTTATACATACACCAGGTATTTTCATCCAACGCATCTTCAAAGGAGAAGCGTTTGAAAAACGAATTGAGCAACGAACCGTTCGATCAAAAAGTAATTAATTCTTATACAACATGGCACTTGATAAAACCGGGATTGCAAAACGTATCGCTCAAGAACTAAAAGATGGCTGGTATGTAAACTTGGGTATAGGAATTCCAACATTAGTAGCAAATTACATCCCTGAAGGAATTGAAGTCGAATTTCAATCTGAAAACGGTGTGCTAGGAATGGGTCCTTTTCCTTTCGAAGGTGAAGAAGATCCTGACTTAATTAATGCTGGAAAGCAAACCA
>JBILNH010000165.1:0-5411 GCA_044375095.1 Crocinitomicaceae bacterium | reverse complement strand
CTCAACCACTTTTCCATTCATGTCAATCAATGTATAAGAATCAATTGTCAGTCCATTGACCTGAATATACACCACATCATTTGATGGTACTGGGAAGACAACTAGATTGGCAATTAATTGTTCCTCAACGCCATTATAGCATGATTCAGACAGGTACGTCATATTCGAAAAATCCACGTGACAAGCGTATTGAACTGAATCAACAAATGGGTTTCTATTTCCTTGAAGACTGAAAATGTATTCATTTCGTGCAATTTCATAATTATCTGGAAGATCATTAAAATGCCAGTTCTTTAAAGAAGCTTGACTTTGATTTGTCGGGATTTGCCAGTTATTTCCTGCTACGCCATTGTAACATGTAGCCATGTAGAAAATAGCGCGAGCTGCGTTTCCTTTTTGTGAAGCTCTTGGCTCATAAACCAACTGGTTTGATGAATTGTACCCAACCGATCCCTCTAAATAGGTGAATACCGTACTTCCTGTAACTTCTTCTAATGGCAAATTACTTCGCGGTGTATTTGCTTGTTGTAAGTTCGTTGGGTATAAATTGTGCTGATCGTTATACTCTGGTTTCTCAGGATTGTCAGCTGGGAAAGTTGGCATCCATGAGTGGGAATAAGTGTGCTCGCGAGAATAACCTAAAGCCGACCAATCAAATGGATCGTTGAATACCTTCTTCTCTCCTGAGTATGCACATATAACAACTGATTGTCCATTTGTAGTATCTCTCACTTCAAATTGGTTCATCATCGTTTGCTTGTAATTGAAGTAAGAAACAACTGTATGTGGATTAATCAACCCTGACAAATTAGTTACGAAAGTCGGTGATGCGGTAGATAACGCACTATAATAAGAGCCGATTTGCGCACCTTCACTTGTTACTGAACCCGATGCTGGATTTGTAGTTAAGTAATTCTCATAACCATTAGGTCCATTAAACGCAAAAACTTTAAAATGGTAGTTCTGATTGGCAATAACTCCTCTCGGTGTAAACGAAGTTCCCGGACCTACATAGGCCACACGTGCATCACCAACCACATCTCCTCTTAGGTACGTTTCGCCATCCGTTGGAGTTCCGGTTACAGCACTTCCATTTTTCCAAAGCACCAAATAACTTCCAGCACCATTACCTGCAGAATACTGACCTCCAACTGTGTAAGCTTTTACAAGTGGAAATGTTAGAGCCGACGCATTAGACGTTGGTTCAGAAGCAAGTCCATTTGTCCCAATACCAATTAAATTTATGATATACGGGTTTTCATCGCTGTCGTCGTTTGCGATTGCAAGCGTTGCTGTTCGTGTGCCATTTCCGGATGCAGCAAACGTGATAGTATAGGATTGACTTGCGGTTGCGCCTATTGTGCCTGCAGTGATATTCGTGCTGAACTCACTTGCGTTAGGACCAGAATCTGTAGCGCCAGAAATAGTCAAGTTTCCAGAACCATAGTTTTCAATCGTGATTGGGGTTGTTCCGCTTGTTCCAACAACATAAGACCCATTATTTAAGATGGTCGCACCATTGATTTTTACATTGATTTCACGAGCCGGAGCAACATATGGGAAAATATCATTCAAATCTCTGGGTACCAATTGGTAACTCGAGTTGAATTGTCCAACCAAAGCTACTATGGAAACTGGACCAGTTGGTATTGCAGATCCGTCGATATTAGTCGATCCATTAATTCGAATGTCTAACGTGGCTGAGCCATCAGTAACTTGAACAGTGCTATTACCCGTCGCGAATGAACCAGATTGAATGAAGGTCACATTATCCACGCGCACAAGTTGCGCTTCAATAGACTCTGTTGCACTGGATAAAGGTATGTTTAATGGGGTTGGTAAACCGCCAGGAGCCGGACCGTGATCAGTAAAACTCGTCGTTGGTGAGATCTCTAACAATCCACTAAAGTCGAAAAGTGGGCCTGTAGCAGTAACAGAATCGCCGCGTTGAAGACTACCAAGGTTATTTCCATAAATTGGTAGAGCGCCAGTTGCGTCTTGCACATAGCGAATACTACCTAACTCTGAACCATTGGTTACAACGCCCTTAATTGTTACCGTTTGTCCGATGCCCATTACGCGTGCGTCAGCTATGGTCATTTGCGCATGAGAGCCGTATGCACACAGGGCAACTAAACCACTTAAAATTATTTTTTTCATGAATCAATTATTAAAATTGTATTGCGAGGGATAAATTAAAACGGAATCCCATTCCGTACATCACTGTTGCCGACTGTGCATCCGAATTTTGGAACGGATTATTGCGGTTATCAGAAGCATCAGAGATAAAATCGTTTCGTAAAATTTTCCAATCGAACACAGATCCGATATCCGTGAAGTTAGTGATTGAACCATTTACTACTAAATCAAATTCTTTCAAATCAAATTTATATCCACCAAAAATGTTAACTAGGTAATATGCTGGAATTCTCCATGCTTCACGACCAGCAAACTTTCCTTGTAAGGTAAATGGATCAAATTGTGAATAATACCGATCAAAGTACTGTCCTTGCACTTTAAAGTATAAATGTTTAATAGGGTCAAAACGAATAGCTGCAGCAATTGCCGTTTGAGCTGCATCACCCACATGTACCCCTTTCGCATCAAAGGTAATTTCTAAACTGTCGTATTGAGGGATAAAAACCGTCTCAGATGAATTCCACGTCCAATCTCCCAAAGAAAACATGAATTCCGCTGACCATTTCTTGTTCAGCTTGTAAGCGACATCAATCTCCCCACCATAGTGAAGTGCATCCATACCGTTTACATTTATACGCACAAATTCCAACGGATCATTCGGATCAGGAACTTGAATACCAAAAGGGAATGGTTTGTTTTGCCAGTTCGTAAAATACCCATTGACGTTTACCCCAAAACTTTTGTTCGCGAAACTGTACCCCCCCTCAAACGCAAGAATCTTCTCATTGACAATTTCACGGAAGAAGGTATTCGTGTTGTTATCTACCACGTTACTGAACTGAGGTGTACGCGACAGGTAACCCGTATTCACAAAAGCAGTAGAAAACTCAGTGAGTGCATAACTTCCCCCCATTTTGAAGGTCATACCCGGTAGGTATTTCCAACCAGTATTGTTATACTCCAACCCTTCAGATGTGGTGTTGTACACTTGTCCATCGTAAACCACTGGATCATTTCCAATTAATAAGGTAGTGTCTCCAAGGTTCAGCTCACGCTCACGGAAGTAATCAATTCCTTTGTACCCTGAATAGATTGCTGAAAGGTTCACAAAATATGTCCATCGCGTACCTGTATATTCCATTTGGGCAAACGCACCAAGCCAGTTAACTAGTCCGTCTCGGTGGTTGTTAAACGGTTGGAGCGCAATCTTATCTCCTTCAACTTTCATTGAACTGAATGCATTTTGATTTGCCGCGTCGAGGTAGTAATCCCCACCTAACAGGTCTCGAATCTCTTGATAATGTTCTCCTCTGTAATACCTGTAATCCAACCCTCCAGAGAAAACCAACCGCTTGGAATATTCATAATTGAACTGACCAAGGTAACCAACCCAATAATGGTTGTTTACACTCGCCAACAATACTTGCGAGGACTTGATCAGTGTGGGATGGTAAAGTGGGTCCACATTAGGAGTGCCAAACAACGAACTTACCTGATTCTCTTGAATAATTTGATCCCAATCGATTAACCCGTTTTCATCCCTCAATACAGATGAGTTGGACAACCGGGTTCCTCCACCTTGACCGATAGAAACGTATGCTAAATTGGATATGGAAAGTTTTTCGTTGACTTTCCAAAAATCTTTCAGTGTTATTTGTGGTTTATTGTAATAATTCAAGCGCTCGTGCATAACGCGTTTAGTCGAATAAAGCTCATTACCATTGTCGTCTCGAACGGTTTCAGACCGGTACCCCCAATGTTGGTTATATCGAACGCCTTGGTTGAAAAAGTTTGCACTAGAATCGAGCGGAACACCCAACTCTTGCGCATAATCCGAATTCCAATATTGAATGGCTTGATTGAACGAACGTTGACCGTGCTGTTGAGGCGCTGAGAACGCAGAAAATGACACAAGGTGCTTGTTGATTTTCTTTTGTACCTTAATGTACCCAAAAAATCCTTCACTTTGTGTTCCATCAACCCAACCATCGCTTTGTTTGTAAGATCCGGAAAGCGTTAATCCCCAACCCTCTTTCGACATACCTGAATTGTACGCGAATGTCGAACGTAAAAAGTTTCCTGTACCGTATTCCTGTTTAAATGAAAATCCTTTACGGTTTCCAACACCTTGAGTCAGGATGTTAATGGTTCCTCCGACTGATGGCATGGCTAATTTGGTAGCTCCAAGACCTCGTTGAACCTGAACAGTTGATGTAATCGCATCCAATCCGAACCAGTTAGACCAATAGACCCAACCGTTTTCCATGTCGTTTACCGGAACCCCATCAATGAGAACGCCCACATTCCGTTGATCAAATCCGCGCACGTTGATGCGTGAATCACCATCTCCACCACCTGTTTGCGTGGCGTAAATCCCAGGAGTACCATTTAACAACATGGGTAAATCACGCGAACCTAATTCTTCCGTAATTTTTTGGGTCGATATTCTTGTGACAGCAACTGGCGTCTTACGATCAGATACCAAGTTTCCAATTACTTTAATCTCTTCTAACTCTTGACTTCCACCAAGCACTACATTGTAACTCTGTTGAGCCTTGTCCACCTTCAACTCAATTCGCAAGGTATCGAACGATGACATAGTCACCACCATAGTATATTTACCAAGCGGAATGTTTTTTATTTCATAATTCCCATCAGGATCTGAAATGGAACGAAGTTGGGGAGTGATAAATAGTTTTGCCCCAACAACAGGTTGTTTGGTCACATCATCAGTTACCGTTCCCGAAAGAATAGACGTTTGCCCAACTAAAGCGTGAATAGTGGCAACAGAAAATAGCGCAAATAAAAGAAGTTTGTTCATGGTTTATAGGGACAAAAAGAGGCCGGAAGACCGGCCTCAAACATTGGGCAAAAATTATTTTACTACAATACGTTTTGTCGTCGTCTCTCCAGACTCAGTTACTACTTTTATAAAGTAAACGCCTTTATTTTCAGTTAAATCGATTTGCAAGACAGACTTTGCAGGGTGGTTGTAAAGTGCTACTTGCTGTCCAAGAGCATTGACAACCTGGATGCGCGCAATTTTAGAAGTTCCTTTTACAAAAACCAATCCGTTTGACGGATTCGGATAAACAACAAACTCATCTTCTGGTGTTACTTGAGCTATCGAGGATGAAGGATCACATGAACAAATGTGTTCACCTAAAGAAGACCAGTTACCGTCCAAGATTGGGTTACCACTTGTTCCTAATAATGTATCTCCGTTTTCGTCCAAACGAACAATAACCGGTGGAATAGAATCCCATTCTAAA
>JBILNH010000031.1:0-19470 GCA_044375095.1 Crocinitomicaceae bacterium | reverse complement strand
ATCCCGAGCTTAAAACACTTGGGATTTTTTATGCTCAAACTGAAAGTTTACTTTCAAGTGAAGTGCAGAAAAATACCAACTGAGTGAGGAACGAGCGAAGGCTAGTGTTTTAAGCCTCCCCAAAACGGGATCATGAAGTAATCCCTTCCTCTCTTTCAACCGATCCCAAGCTTAACACACTTGGGATTTTTTATGTACAAGCTGAAAGTTCACTTTCAAGTGAAGTACGGAAAAAATACCAACTGAGTGAGGAACGAGCGAAGGGTAGTGTTTTAAGCTCCCACTCAAACGGGATCATGGAATACTCCCTTCCTCTCTTTCAACCAATCCAGAGCTTAATACCCTTGTAAAACCTATTGCATAAAGGATTTGGTTAATACTTGATTTTCGTGGATGCGCTATAAAATAGGATTTCTACTAAAAAATAAGGATTGATAGAATTCAACGTGTTATTTCCTGAAATACGTTTTAGAATGACTTATAACAATTTACAATATGCGGAAATCTGAATTCGTAAATTATTCTTCCATTTAAATGGCAAGGCCGAAGTCTTCAGCGCTCAGTTTTAGCTTCTTATTACCAAGCGCTGTCAACGTTTTTTTTACCCTTATTCTTTGTGGCTGTGACAATGTCGTTGGTATCAAATACTTGATATTGATTTTTAAAAGCCGATGAATAATTACCAGATCATTCATTCCGAATGGTACAACACCATTCATTAGTTCAGACATGTGCGTTTTGCTCTTGTGGCCTAAAATTTCCCCTAATTGTTGCTGAGTTAATCCAGTTGCCCTTAATTTTTCTTTTATAAGCTCTTTTCTACGGTGAAGAAATAATCTTTCTTTTTCAGCAATTAATTCAGCTATATCCGATTCTCGAAGTTTTTCATCGCTAATTACACTCTTAGGAGACCAATTCTTGTTTTCGTACTTTTCTATTATGTCTCTAAGCTTTTGACGAATCGGTTTAAGTCTCGAATTGGATTTAGACAATACACGTAGCTTTCGATCAGCAATTAACGCGCGCTCATATTCTAACTCATTACGCAAATAACCTATTTCAAATACTTCCTCTATGTCAAATTGTGTTTTCATACGATATACTCATTTGTTCTTAACCACTTCGCAATTGTTACTTTATTGTTCTTAAAGGTAGTTTCATATTCATCATGTGTCCCTACCCATGCAATAGTGGCTTCCCCATCACCAATTTCAATCAGAATTGAAGTTCTATGGATATTAATGTCAAAAAAATAAAAACCATCAGTGTGGACACAGTCAGCGTCCGGTCTAGATTCTTTTAACTCATCAATATCGTTCCAATTGTTTTCTTCAATATCCTTTATGAGCCTTTCTATCTCCTGAACAAGCTTAGTGTTGCCGATGTTTTTTCTTTTCAACTTTTCAAGCTTCTTTTTTCCAGTCAACCTCATGCGCTGTACAAATGTAGTATATGTTCGGTTATTTTCCGAACTTATTTTGCTATTTTAATACTTTATTATTCTCTTAAAAACCTGCTGGGATTATTGAGGTTCTCCTGTTTCTAAACAGAAAAAACATCCTTCTGCACTAACATTATTCGTTGTTTTTGAGATAAGTCGATCTGCTTTGTTACCAATCAACACACATCTAGTGATTTTTCTTAATAAGCCTATAAAGATTCAAAATAATCCATGTAAGGCTTACTGTATATAGGTTTCCGTTTATTGAAGATTAATCAAGTTTCGTTGAAAAAATAATATTTGTATTAAAAGAAAGGGGGGGGATCTGCAGTAATATGACCCAGGCTAATGTTGTTTAACTGCAATTTGTTCTGCGAAACCTTCAAAATATGGGGTAACATCTGTTAAATAATACTGAATATTTGACTTCCAAAAACGCAAACGTATTGTGTCATTAATTAACGTGTTGTAATTTTCATTGGTTTCTTGAAACAAATGCCACCTTTTCCCATATTTATCCATAATCGGATTATGAACACCAACATTGATATATGTATCTGATAGTGACCATGGAGATTGCCAATATGAAAATGAAAATATATCATCAAAATTTTCAAAATAAAGCGAATCAGTATGCTCTTGATTCCCTTGTAGGTGACTTATTTTCATCTCATAGATGTAAACCCCGTTCGTATCATAGACCTTGTACGTACCTGCTATTTTTTCCCATCTTGTCGGTTCGGTAGGAGTACTAATGGGTACCTTGTCCTTTGTACATTGAACGAAGAAAATAGACTAGACTGCGAATAGTATAGCTGTCTTTTTATTCCGGTAACTTTTCACAGTCAAAATTTAACGAATTTCATGGTGTTCTTTCAAGTGAAAGAAAATAAAAAAGAACAACTGAGTGAAGCATGAACGAAGGGAGCTGTTTTAAGCCTCCCCACAAACGGGATCATGGAATACTCCCTTCCTCTCTTTCAACCGATCCCAGGTTTAAAACACATACTCATAATCGTAATATACATTTGGATAGTAATAAGTTGAGAAATTTGAGTGATGACTACTTTCATTGAATACATCATGCTTTTCTTTCCATTTCAGAAAACAATCCATAATTTTACATTTAACGACAAGTTGAGAAACATGAAAATTAAAATCGTACAATCTGAAGGTCAATCAATAGGACGCATTAATCTGTCCCAGTTTGAAAAAAATGCCAAAAAGATTTTCACGAAGGAGGTTCAGGTTCAAATTAAAAGGGCAAAGAATTTTGATAAGCCGACCAATGTAACTGGATGCAACAACCCTGTTTAAGAATTATTGCCGGGTGCAATGGTGCTGGCAAATCTACCTACTCCAAATTATTTTCCCCAGATGCGGTTCCGTTTGATTATGACAAACGTTTTTTAACTCAATACAGATCAATGCCTGATTCTGAATTACGAGAACGAATTGCACAAAATATTACTTCAGAGGAGTTTAATGCTGAATTTGAGAACGCACTATTTTCCAAGCGGTCTTTTACATTCGAAACCAATTTAATGTTACCTTACCCTGAGCGGATTATTTCACAGGCCAAAGATCATGGATTTCGTTTGGAAATGTACTTTTTCTGTTTAGTATCCCAGGAGTTAGCTCGAGAGAGAGTTGCCATTCGCGTAAAAAATGACGGTCATTATGTTGATGACAAAACAATTGCTTTAAAATGGAAGCAAGGATATAAAAATATCAATCGTCATTTTACAGATTTTGATTACCTCTTTTTCATAGATAACTCATTGGAAAAGGAACCAACACCACTTTTCGAAATGGAAAAGATAAACAAGTACAATTATTCGTTGACAACACATGTCGATGAATTACCTGAATATACGGAAAGAAGATTGCCTGCTATTTTTGGCTTATTAAAATAAAAAGGTAAGCCTATTTTTCAAACGAAGGAGGGTGCTTTTCAGGCATGTAACCTGACCCTTTTCGAATCCCTTACCTATCCCCCAGTCCAATACCCAAACCAAGCAAGGCAGCGGCGATTCCTAAATGCACGAACAGTGCAACTTTTTGCCACGTTGGGCGATCTGTCCATTTTTGATTAGGATCGAAAGGATCAAAAGCCAATCCAATCCCAAAAGATGACGCAGCTTGAATGTAATCCGAAGTAAAAATGGTTTGATACATCCCTAACAAGATAAACCCAATATAAAGTGCTTTGTTAAATGGCGTTTTCATGTTTTACTTATTTTTTACTCCCTTTCTACTATAGAAACAGTAACAGCGTTTTCGTTCTTAACGATCACTTATTTTTTACACACCTTACCGAAAGACCCGTATTCATGTCACCAGAACGCCAAGATTGATCTGAACAATTTAGATAATAATAATATGCATTAGTGACTTCTTTGGAGCTTGTCCACCAACGTGCATTTGTTCCGAACCCAAAGTAAGTACCATCCCAATCTCGATAACCTGCGGGAAAGGCCCCAAAACCATATTTATCAGACCCTTTTAAATCTATAAGCCTCCCATATTCATCGTATTCTCTTCCGCATTTATCCCAGTGATATTCATTTTTCAAATAGATTGCTTTTTTTTCACCCATCATTTGACCTTGTGAATTAAAAATATACCCGCCATCGCTAAATGAATCCATTAACTTAATCCATTCATCTCTGGATGGAAGATGCCACCCAACTGGACAAGCTTTAAGCGCCGTTTGATAGGAATATAAATAGCCATAAGTGTCATTCATTTCAGGCAAATCTTGAGGAAACCAAAACTGACCTGATGAAGGCCTATAGTTTAAATTTTCAGCCATCCACCATTGATTGTTAAGGAATACTGTTTTATATTCCAAGCCATTTCTAGGATCAATTAAAACACTTGTTTTTGGCTGAGAAAAAGAGGAAAAACAATAGAGTGATAAGATAATACAAAAAGGAATTTTATACATAGAGCATTTTATTAATTAGGTTATTTCTTTTTTTTGAAGCAAACCACCCCACTTTTTTCTTCAGTGAGTTGTCCCCAATTCGTTAGCACTTTACCATTGGATGAAGTTAGTATAAGAAGAGGTTTTTCGGGAGTAATGCTTTCTTCCTCATTGAAGACACCGTCATTTGTTGAGACGAAATATAGTTCAAAAGAAGTTCCATTCATTCTTCCTCTACAATCTAACTCATAAAACAACTGCATGCCTTCGGCACTCAAGGTGCATTTAATAATACCTTCTTCCTCAGGATTAACCATAATACTGAAAATACAAAGGTCATTTTCACATGTCCAGGTTCCGGACCAATTTATTGATTGAGGGACAGTTAAACTGAAAGAGTATGGAATAGATTGAAGAAAAAATTCATTGGTTAAACCGGAACTGCCTAATTCAAAATCTTCAATAGGGTTTTTACTCATTACGTTGTTTGAAAAGCAAGACGCGTCTAAACTATATAAAAACAATAGGACAAATAAAATTTTATTTATGATGACATTAAAAAAGTGAAATATAATTCTAATCTAAGTAAATAACAATTTTACAATCAACTTTTACTTGAATAATTTTTATTCATTTCTATACCAGAATCTGCACCTCCCCACACAGGGAGCGTTCCATCTGCTTGGCTACTTCGTGGAGTGGTGCATTTGCCAAGACATGCATCAGCTTAGTTAGTGCAGCTTCTGTCGTTATATCTTTTCCACTGATAACGCCTGCCTTGTTGAAGAAAGAACTCGTGGCGTATTTTCCTTGTTGAACCGATCCGGAACTGCACTGTGTGACATTCACTACCAATCCACCGGCTTCAATAAATGATGAAATGTACCGTTGCAATTCACTGTCTTGCTGCGCATTACCCGCACCATACGTTTCAAGTACAATGACATCTGTGTGCTCGCGGTTAAACAAACTACTGTATGCTGCAACCGGTAATGATGGATAAAGCTTTAACAATCCAATGCGGTTGGACAAAAGTGGATAATACGTTAACTCAGGTAAGGTCGATCGGTACAATTTGTCGAAGTTGTATTCCAAGTTTACCCCTGCTTTAGCTAACAACGGATAATTTGGCGAGGCGAATGCTTCAAACTGGTTGGCAGAAATCTTTGAACTTCGGTTTCCTCGGTACAGCGAATATTCAAAGTATACAGCTACCTCCTGTACAATGGCTTGACCTTGATCATCTTTGTCAGCTGCTATTTCAATCGCAGTGATTAGGTTTTCTTTTCCGTCGGTGCGAATGGTACCAATTGGCAATTGTGACCCTGTCAATACAACCGGTTTTCTCAAACCTTGCAGCATAAAACTCAAGACTGAAGCAGTAAAGCTCATCGTGTCTGAGCCATGCAGTACGACAAATCCGTCGTAGTTGCCGTAGTTGTCATGAATGATCTGCGCCAATTGATTCCAGTGCGCAATCGACATTTCGGATGAATCAATCGGTTGCTCAAAACTAATGGACGTCAATTCCACATTCAAGCGATGGATCTCCGGAACGTGCTGATATATGTGGTTAAAGTCGAAGCTTTTTAATTCACCGGTGCGCACATCGTTGATCATGCCAATCGTTCCGCCAGTATAAATCAATAAAACAGCTGGTTTTTTCATATCAGACTAAGTTAAACGGAACAAGGATTTTGCGTTGTGGGTAGTTATCTCCGCGACTTCTTTAAGCGAGAGGTTTTTCACTTCAGCCACTTTTTCAGCCACATGCAACAAATAAGCACTTTCATTGCGCTTTCCTCTGTGCGGAACAGGTGGTAGGTAAGGTGCATCGGTTTCAAGTACGAGTTTATCCATTGGTAGTTCAGCTACCACGCGATCCAATCCGGCATTTTTATACGTAACAACTCCACCTATTCCGAAATAAAATCCGCCGTAATCCAATACTTTTTGCGCTTGTTCCACGGTACCTGTAAAGCAATGAAAAACACCTGTGAGGTTTTCGTCGTTGAGTTCATCGAGGATGTCGAAAATTGGTTCGAAGGCGTCACGGGCATGAATAGCAATCGGTAAATGCAATTCTTTGGCCCACATGACTTGCTGAGCGAAAACGTGCTGCTGTTCTTCAACGAACGTTTTGTCCCAGTACAAGTCCATACCTATTTCTCCAACAGCAATATAGGATCCTGAAAACAGTTCCTTTTCGATCGCAGCGAGTGCTTCTTTCCAATTGGCATCGACATAACCTGGATGCAAGCCCATCATTGGTCGACAGTTTTGCGGGAACTGCTCCGTTAAGCGCTTGACTTGAGCGATCGATTCCACATCAATGTTCGGCAGCAACATCGTATCGACTCCGGCTGCAATCGCCTGTCGAACGACTTCCTCCCGGTCCTCGTTGAAATCGTCGATGTAAATGTGCGTATGCGTATCGATGAAGTGCATGCTTAAAACAACGAAAGGGAAAGTCCCAATTGTACAATGTGAAATTCAGGACTGCGCGAGTCGGTAAAAATCGTGCTGAACTGATACGCTCCGAAAATTGCCCAGTTGCGGATTCCGAACCGAACATGTGCGCTGTAACTGAGTGGCTGCTTATCCGCGAAACGGTAATCTTTCAGTACATAACGGCTATTGGGTTGACGATCAATCGACTTATTCAATAAAGCCAAATTGTAGCCGATTTTTCCGCCGACATGCAATTTCACGTGCTTCCACCCTTTACTACGAATGCGCAATTCGAGGGGTAACGCAATGTTGTGTGAAATTAACGTCTGGCGATCGAATGCTGGTGTGGTTGCATTGCCGTCGTATAGTGTATAGCTATTGGAAGTATCCGATGAAAATACATGATCGTGTTGCATCCGGGTTAAGCTGTATGAAATTCCAGTACCCAATGCAAACGTGTTTCCTTTAACCAATGGAATATCGAACATGAGATTCGTTGCGAATCCGATGGACGTCCAACCGTGCTTAAAAGCGGTTTGTTTACCTGTCCACGTTCCGTAAAATGCGTCAATGATGACACGGTCGTACTTTCTTGCCTTCTCTATTTTTGCGGGTTTGAATCCAGTCAAGAACCACATGGCTCCCGGACGGTATCGAGAAACCAATTCGGGTTTTGCAGCATCCTGAGCGAAGGCAAAAAATGTGCTTAACACACCGATGAAAACTAATCCTATTCGTTTTTTACCCATGTGAAGCTAATTTCAATTCCCAATTCCATGCATCGCGAATGGCGTCTTCAGCCGATAATTTCGCAGTCCATCCAAGTAATCTTCTGGCTTTATCAGCGTTCGCATAAATTTCTACTACATCTCCAGGTCTACGTGCGCCAAATTGCCAATTCAATTCTTTTCCACTCACCTTTTCAAAGGTATGTATCATTTCTAATACGCTTGTTCCTTTTCCAGTTCCGATATTGATTGCTTCAATCAACGGACCTTCTGTTCGGTTTAAAAAGTCAAGTGCAGCAACATGCGCACCAGCTAAATCGACCACATGAATATAGTCCCGAATACACGTTCCATCAGGTGTAGGATAATCATTTCCAAATACCGTTAATTGTTCCAATTTCCCGGCGGCCGTTTGTGTGATGTACGGTAACAGGTTGTTCGGTTTCCCAATTGGAAATTCACCTATTTCACTTGTTGGATGTGCACCTACCGGATTGAAGTACCGAAGATTAATCACGCGCAACTGTGGAAAGGCGTGCTGAGTGTCTTTCAAGACTTGTTCGCCGATGATTTTTGTGAATCCATAAGGTGATTCAGCATGAGCACTAGCCATTTCTTCGGAGACTTCTTTTATGCCTTGCGGTTCACCATAAACGGTGCAAGAAGACGAGAATACGAAATCGTTTACTCCAAACTGAAGGGCAAGTGAACACACATTGACCAATCCGGCGATATTGTTATGGTAGTACTTTAATGGATTCGCAACTGATTCCCCTACTGCTTTATCTGCGGCAAAATGAATGATTCCTTCGATGGGATACGATTGAAAGACCTTTGAAAGTGAATCGTTATTACAGCAATCGATTCGTTCAATGATTGGTTCAAATCCAATGATCTTTCTCAAGCCTTCAAGTACAACAGGATTGGCATTTCTCAAGTCATCTACAATCACAGGTGTATACCCTTTATTGACCAATTGAATGACAGTATGAGAACCTATGTATCCGGCGCCACCCGTTACGAGAATGTGTTTTTTACGCTTCATACCGTCCAAAGGTACGACAAATTAGTGGTACATTTAGCAAGTGGAAAAGCAAGCTCCCATTCAATTCATGCGATTTGTATCAGGAAAACTTAAGCCGTTTTTTCTGATCAAATTCATTGTGTTTTTTGTCCTGTTTTTGTTCTGTTTGTCGTTGATTTATACTCACTTGACGCCAGCAACAAATGGCGTAAAACAATCAAAGGAGATTCCTTCGGAAATTAGAGGGGTGAAGATTGAATTAAGGTGAATCTAATACATTAGATAAAATGAATCAAGTCAAAAATTTGGGGGGATTTAAATATTTCTTTTTTGTTTTCCACTTTTTTACTTGATTAAAAAAGTGGAGCAAAAAAATCAAGGCCGAAAATGATAACCGACGATTCTATACTATTACAGTCAGTACCTCTATTTGTTGGCCCGTATATTATAAACATCAAGTTTTTGGCTTTGAAAAATTAACCTCTCAATTTATATGTGAGACAATCAATTCATCGAAGTACGCAAAGAAGATACCCCTAAACCTTCATTCCTTTCACTATACGGTCTTTCTTGCGTGTTTTTTGCAGTTTTTTCAGTACGACCAACAAGTATGCTGAACTACCCGTTGAAGTTGTGTAATACGTCTCATTGCCGTAGGCAAGTTTCCCTCCTTTACTGGTTGAGAAATCGGCTACCAAATAATACTTTCCGGAAGGTTGATTCGCTCTAGTTGCAAAAAGCAATGCTTTACCTGTTCCCAACTCAAAACGAATCATCAATTCTTTATTTGGACCATAACCATCGAACACGCATTTGGTATTGATTGGTATGATCAACCGTTCTTCTGTATTACGCGAACTAGAAACCAACGCACCGTCTTCAGTAGCTGATTGATTATCTGTCGACTTATTTTTCTCTAAAATGATTGTTTCCGAGGTAAAGAACTGTACTTTTCTGAGGTCTTTATCTGATTCCAAACTGAATTCGTCGCGGATTTCATTGGTAAATGGAACCTTCATTCCGCATGAAACGAGCAGAAACAACCCAAATAATATACTAAGTACTTTCATATCCTGTTTTTTGACAAAAATAACGCATCCCAACCAAAAACGATGCCTCTTTTTCAGTGAATAATGTACCTTTGACTGTATTCAATTCATATGGCCATTCACATTCATTCATTTACGTTTAACGCTTTTCAGGAAAACACATTTGTACTCAGTGATGAGGATAAAAACTGCATCATAATCGATCCTGGATGTTACGAACGGCACGAACAAAAGGAACTGGCAGACTACATTGCATCCAATGACCTTAAACCAATGGCATTGTTAAATACGCATGGACATATCGATCATGTGTTGGGAAATGAATGGGTAAAGCGAACGTACAACGTAGACCATTACATGCACATCGATGATTTAATGACTATGCGTTCGGTGGAAAGCTACGCACATGTGTATGGATTTGAAAAATACGAACCTGCTTCTGAGCCGGGTCACATTCTGCAAGGTGGTGAACAACTGAAATTTGGTTCGATTGAATTGGCGTGCTTGTTTACTCCTGGGCATTCACCCGGTCACGTTGTTTTTTACAATTCTGCGAACGGTTTTGTGGTCAACGGAGATGTCCTTTTCAGCGGAAGTTTCGGACGCGTTGATCTTCCGGGAGGAGATCTGGATACGTTAAAACAAAGTATTTTTGGAATCATGTTTCAGCTTCCAGATGCAACAGTTGTTTACTGTGGTCACGGTCCTTCAACTACCATCGGACAAGAAAAGCAAACGAATTACATACATCAATTTTAATTCCGTTGCGCATTGCTGTCAATACCCGATTTTTACTCCGCGATAAGATGGAGGGATTTGGTTGGTACACCTACGAAGTAACCAAACGATTGGTTGAAGCGCATCCAGAACATCAGTTTATTTTCTTTTTCGATCGCCCGTACGATGAGCGATTTATATTCGGACCAAATGTAGAGGCTGTGGTATTAAATCCACCTGCCCGTCATCCATTGTTGTTCATCTATTGGTTTGAGGTGGCGGTGAAAAGAGCGCTCAAAAAATACAAGGCCGACGTTTTCTTTTCTCCGGATGGCTACTTATCCTTGCGTTCATCGGTGACACAAGTAGCTGTCATCCACGATTTGAGTTTTGAGCACTATCCGAAGGATATTCCGTTTTTAGCGCGGCATTACTTGAAGTTTTTCTTTCCTCGATTTGCCCAAAAAGCCAAGCATCTTATTACCGTTTCAAATGCTTCTAAGCATGACATTATGCATTCGTACGGTATTGATGAGAATAAAATCACTGTCGCTTACAATGGCTGTTCGGATCAATTCCAACCCGTCGATGCGTTGACAAAGGTGAATTGTCAAGAGCGGTATTCAAAAGGAAAGCCTTACTTCGTGTTTGTTGGAGCGATTCATCCTAGAAAAAACGTTCAACGCTTGTTGGATGCGTTTGCGTTATTCAAATCGCATACGAAAGCAGAAACACAGTTGGTTATTGTGGGAAGTGCCATGTGGAAAAAAGCTTCTTTTGGAATAACTGTTCCAGAAACAGTTGAAGCCGAGGTGCATTTTACTGGTCACGTGGCACTTGAGGAACTGGCAAAAATCATGGCAAGTGCTGAAGCATTGACGTATGTTACCTATTTCGAAGGATTTGGAATTCCGTTGGTTGAAGCCATGAAATGCGGTACCCCGATCATTTGTGGCAACCGTACCTCTTTACCTGAAGTCGCAGGAGATGCGGCGATTTTGTGTGATCCCTTTTCAGTGGAGGAGATCGCTGAAGCCATGGGAAAACTTTTTAAGGATGAGAATATTCAATCCAGACTTAAAGAGTTTGGCTTAAAAAGGTCCGAGAATTTTCATTGGGAAAAATCAGCAGATATAGTTTGGCAAGAAGTAAGTAAATTTTTTGATACATTTGAATAAAATTCACTGTATCATTATGAGATTAATCACTATTTTACTGCTGGTTCCAGCTTCATTGTTTGCACAAATAAAAGCCTCAAAATCATTTAATTACGACAGCGGACAGGGCTATCCTTTCATAGATTCTGATATCAAGTTCTTTTCTAAAATAGATACCGCGAATTGCATTTTTTTAAAACAAAAAGGGGCTAATGTTATACTTCAGAAATACAATACTTTAGACAAAAAAGTAACCGTAAAAAATAGTTATTCCGACTTTCCGGCAAATATAAGCGCACAAGGGTTTCTTGAACTTAATGGAGATTTGTTTTTTATTTACCAAGCCTTTAATTCCAAAAATAAATTACGTGAATTATTTGCGAGAAAAGTGAATAAAAAAGATGCTGCTTTTTATCCAAAGCAATCTCTGTTAAAAAGTAATAAAAGCCTATTATCCATTGAGCAAGATGCTTTGGGATTTGAACCTATTGCCCCAATATTTGATGCGGATTATGCAGTTAAAAACATGGTGTTATTTAAAATAAACAAATCCCAAAACAATAAGTTTTTTGCTGTGATGTTTCGAGAGAGAGATTCAGGAAAAAATGAAAAATGGAGCATTCATGTATTCAATGATTCATTGAATGAAATTTGGAAATCAAATATTATTGGAGAAATAAACGCATCAACATGGAACAATTTTGAATCACTCATTGATAATAATGGAAATGTTCATTTTTTGCAATATAATACCGCAAATAGCACCCTAACGCATAATCTATTTAGAAAAGATTCAAATGTTCAATCAACCTCTATTCCTTATGATAAAAGTTATCAATTTCAACGTATTAAAATGCTTGAAACATCAGGTAAACAAATAAGTATTACTGGATTTTATGGTGTTGAACCATTTAAAGAAAAAAGTAGTTTTGGTCAAGACCCTGTTTATTTTGACACCAAAGGAATGATGTTTTACACGCTTGATCTTTTTGGCAACGTTATTTTTCAAAAAGAGATTCCATTTGATGATGAATTGACTGCAACAGCAACTAGTATTGATCCGTTGACTAAACCGTTTCAAATCCTACAACCAAAAAATGACCTCGCAGATTTAAAGATTACGTTATTCAAAGAGGAAAGTGACTCTACATTTTTAATTATTGGTGAACAGCAATATGTTCAGTTGTATTCTGAATTCATTAATAATTTCAGAAATATAGTTATTTGTAAAATTAATAGTAAAGGGGAAACACTATGGATTCACAAAATTCCTAAATTCCAAACTGCTATCACGCACAATGAATTCAATCCTTTTGTTTATGGCCAACTAAGCCACTATTATGCAAAGGGTCTGAATAATCATTTCTTGTTCTTTATAGATAATCCAAAAAATGAAGGTATTGAGACTGGATTAATTCCATATGAACACAAAAATGAAATAGGTGGTTTTATCGCTGGAATATCGATTAATGATAAAACAGGAGAACTAGTTAGACACACGCTTTCTTCTATTTGGAATCTCGACAAGCAACGTGCTTACTACGATTTCAATATTACCAATTTCTTTGATTTAGATAATAATACGTTCTATTTAGAAATTCATAAAAAATATCAAAATAAACATACTGCGATCCATATCAATTGGATTGAGAATTAACCGTAATAAGGCGCTATCAACACATAAACGATTACACCACTCACTGCAACGTATAGCCAGATTGGAAAAGCAAAGCGTGTCCATTTTTTGTGAGCTACATAATCGCCTTGCCATGCTTTTAAGTACGTAAATAGAACAACAGGAATTACCGCAACACTCAATAAAATGTGGGAAATCAAAATGAAGTAATAGGCATACAAACCTGTTCCAACAATGCGTTTTTCTAATACATCTAAGCTGCCACTGTGGTTGCTGTCACCATAAAGGGTTGAGTCGGACATCATATGGTAGAGCACATACAACACTAAAAACAACAAGGACAACAACAAGGCGAATCGAATCAATCCGCGGTGAAGCGCCATATTTTTCTTTTTAATGGCATAAAGCGCACTAATCAATACAATGGCTGTTAATCCATTTATCCCCGCATATATCTTGGGTAAAAAGCTAAAATCAAATCCATCAATTTTGACTTTGAAAAGCACTGCAACAACTATCGGTACAACAACTGATACAGCTATGATTAACTTGCGCACATTCGCTACTTTACTTTGATCCAGCAATTCCATATTCTTCTTTTAATAGTTTACGTAAATCTAACTCTAATTGTCGAACTTGTTTTTTATCCGTTCCTAAATATACGCCTCTAACATATCCTTCTTTGTCCACCAGCGTAAATGCGCCGGAATGCGCAAAACCACCTTCCGCTTCTTCATCCCTTCCTGCGAAGATTTGAAAATGCTCGATGCCCAATTCATGTGTAGCCGCCTCATCACCTGTTAAGAAATCCCAATGATCGGAAGATATGCCATAATGCGCTCGGTACCTTTTCAAAACATTCGGTTGATCAAAATTCGGGTTAACAGAGAACGATAAAAACTGAAGTTGATCTTTAATGTCAAGCGTACGGTCGTGTAATTCCTTTAAATTGCGCGTCATAACCGGACAAATCGTTGGACAGGTAGTAAAGAAAAAGTCTGCAATCCAAATTTTACCTTTAAACGACTTAGCCGTGACTTCAAGGGAATCGTGATTGAGGTACGTGAAATCGGGCACCCTAGGAAAGACAGTATCAGCAACTTCTTTTCCGTCGACTAATTTGTATTCGATATCGTAGTTACCGATAAACGGAAGAACGCGTTTCTTTTTTCCTTCTGAACAAGAAGAGATGAGTATAACTGCGAAAGAAAGAAGTAAAACCAGTTTCATACTTTGCACAACGAATAAAAGATTAGTTGGTTCGTTTAGCGGCTTCTTTATCGTATTGTTTTTGAAGAAGCGCGATGTGTTCTTTCATTCTTCGAATCATTCCTTCCGTTGTTCCGGAAAGCACCATCCTCAAGTGGTTTTGCTTATCGATAAGTAATATCAATTCCTGAAATCCTTGACCGCCAAAAAACTCAACGCCTTCTTGCAGCAATGACTCTTTGTTGCGCTCAATGTCGTAAACTGAACGAACATCACCAGTTGCGACGTACCAAATATTGGGATCGTATTCTTCTACACGATCTTTTAACGTTTGTTGGACAATTGCAAGGTCATTCACAGGTTTTCCGTGACCGTCAGTGACAAACGAGATGATCTTCACTTGCTTCATCTTTTTGCGTTTGTTCTTCCGAATGTGCTGGTAAATTGTTTGATCGAGGTGCCAGAAAGAAAGCGCGCACGAGTCAGGACAAGTCGTTTGTAAGGTTGTTATGAGTACGATGTCTCCCGCGAAGTCCTTAGTGGATAATTTTCTACCAAGCGCATCAGTAAACTGGTATTCTTTCACAGGACCGAAATCGTCCAACGTTTTAAATTTATGCTCACAACCACGAGTTGCGATAAATATCAATAAAGAAGCCGGACCGAATAAAAGTAAAAATGCGTATACTACCTTTATTCGTCCGGCTAGTTTTTTCTTTGCCATTCGTAATGAATTTAGCCTCCGTATGTTTCCCATGCGTTACCGATGGCGAGTGCTTCAGTAACGGCAATAAATATCAAATAAAGCATAAATAGGAAGTACGGTACAAGGATTACATAGCGCATTCCTTTTCGCTCATCGCCAAGGTGCATGAATACCATTACGATGTAACCCGCCTTTAAAAGTGTCATTACAATAAAGGACCACTTTACAAATGGCCAAGCTCCAGAACCTTGCTTGATAATCGCGCCTAATAATACCTCTACAGCCGTTATAACCGTAAGAAGCGCAGTAACTTTCCAAATCTTTGTGCGGATTTTCTTTCCATGTTCTTCGCTGTGGTGGGCGTCTAACGAGTATTCAATGATGTCGTCTCTTTCCATAATGCTGAAATGAAGGTGTTAAACAAGGTAAAAGAAGGTAAATACGAAAACCCACACTAAATCGACAAAGTGCCAATAAAGACCGGTTTTCTCAACCATTTCGTAATGCCCACGTTTGTGGTAAGTTCCTGCAATGACTCCAAGTAAAATAATGATGTTAATTATAACTCCTGAAAATACGTGGAAACCATGGAAACCAGTGATAAAGAAGAAGAACTGGCCATATTGTTGCGGACCGTACTCGTTCTGCTCTAGGTTAGCCCCGTAAATTACTTTATTTGCTTCTCCCGAATAAAGAGAACCATAATACATTTCTTCTGCTTTGGCTCCTTCTATGCGCTCATTAATGTCGTACTTCGAGCCTTTCTTTTTTATGATCAACGTAAGGTGCTCGTCCTTAGCTTTATTGATTTTCGCTTTTGACCCATCATGAAGGGTAATAATTCCGTTTTCAATCAACCCATGTTCAGCAGCATGCTGGAACGAATGCATCAAATCATCCGTAATCACTTCACCTTTTTTGTGGTGCTTCCCAGGTGTTTCAACAACGAAATTTTCAATTTCCCCAAAATGGCCTTTAACGATTGCTTGCGAACCGTCTGCCAATTCGATTTTACCGAATTCAGAACCATGAATGAAGTGACTCCACTCCCAAGCTTGTGAACCTACGAAAAAGAATCCTCCAATGATTGTAGCAATCATCCACTTGATTACGCCTTTTTTATCCATTCGATGTCCTGCTTCTACAGCGAGTACCATAGTCACAGAAGAAACGATCAAAATAAACGTCATCAAGGCCACGTAGATCAATGGGTAACCATGACCTAGGAACGGCAATGAATTAAACGTTTCTTCACCAATTGGCCATGCGTCTTGTGCATCATGTCTCGTGAAGCCGTAAGCAACTAGTAATCCTCCGAATGTCAATGCATCCGAAACAAGGAAAAACCACATCATTAGCTTACCGTAACTTGTACTGAACGGAGAAACTTTCCCTCCCCACAGGGTACTAGCATCAATTTGTTGCGAAGCGTGTCCTGCCATTTTTTGAAAAATTTTTATGCAAGTTTAATGAATAAAAAGTAAAAAAAGCAATAAATAGACCCACAATACACCCAAAAAATGCCAGAAGATTGCGCCCATTCGTAAACTCAATGTGTTGTCACTATTGAATTGTCCTGAAAATGAGCGAATTGCAACACGCAACAGGTAAATCCCTGCTACAACCACATGCAGTACATGAAGAAATGTGATCAGATACAGATAGGATGTTGCTGTATCTGCTGTTTCCATAGCTTTAATTTGAAGGTAGCGAGAGAGTTTGGTTCCTTTGAAGTACAACTGGCGGTCTTTGTATTCAACTTCTTCTCCTTTGTAGTAAATATGGAAATCTTTACCCATTTCACCTCGAATGAAAAAATCACCGCGCTTGTCACGGACATGAAGAGAAAGATCGCGTAATCTTAGCCTGTCTACGTATTCCAACTCTTTTCCATCAGGTTTGGTTAGCTTTCCGTTTATCAAACCTACAGGTTCATTTTCATAATAAAGCACAAATGGATTCCCGTAATTCGACACCTTGAATGAGGACATTCTGTCCACCTCCAAAAATTGCTTCATGAACGTTTGGTATTCAGTCAGCTGCTGATCTGTCATGGCTTTCCCTTTGAGGAGGAAATTATTTCCGTCAATTTCAATGAATGCGTCTTTATACTTGACTTCATAATAATCACCGTAGCGACCATCTGTTACAAGGATGTGGTTATTCACGGCATGTGCACCAAAGTCGGTTAATTGACCATACCCTCTGAATTGAAAATAAATAAATCCAGCAGCCAATACCAACGTTGCTGCCATTAATCCTTTTAGCCTGCTTTGGTTATTTTTCTTTGCCGCGCCAATAGCGAGTTGTAAAACGATACTGCTTAATACAATTGCTGCAGTACTCCAGAAAAAGGCATTCGGCAGGGGATACTTTAGCCAAAATGAATCTCCCATTGAGACGTAATACGCCGAGGTAAATCCAGCAAAGAGCATAATGACACTGAAAATCCCAACATAAACCAAATTCTTTTTGGTTTTCTCACGCACTTCGGGACTTAATTCTTGGTAAAAATCTTTTCTCATAACACGTATTATTTTGGAATTACACCTTCAATTTTGTCTATCACGTAGATAAATTGAATGATTGGTAAATAAACAAACGAAGCAAACATTAGTTTTCTAGCATCCTTAGTTTCACAACTCACGTAAAGCTTGTAGGCATACACAAAAAACAACACGCTACAAATGGTTGTCACGATTAACGCAACAGTTCCTACCCATCCTAAGATCCATGGCAACAAGCTAAACGGAATCAACGCAAGTGAATAAGCGGCAATTTGAAAGGCGGAAGCTTTGGATTTTCCTGATGCGGAAGGTAAAAGTGAAAATCCGCCGGCTTTATAGTCGTCATAAACAACCCATGCGATTGCCCAAAAATGTGGAAACTGCCAAACAAACTGAACAAAGAATAAGATGCCAGGAAGCAAGCCAAACGAATTGGTCGCAGCAACGGCACCAAGCATGGGTGGAATCGCTCCGGGGAATGCGCCAACAAAAACGGCCCAAGACGTTACCCGTTTCAAGGGTGTGTAAATAAACACGTAGGAGACAAACGCAGCCGCTCCGAGTAATGCGGAAAACAAATTGATTTCGAAAAGAAGGTACAATCCAACCAGTAAACAGATGGCAACCACAATCAATCCTTCACGAACGGTCATTTGACCCATCGGAATCGGTCGCCGTTCAGTACGCTTCATTAGTTTGTCCAACTCCCGTTCCCAAATTTGATTGGAGCCATTTGATGCAGCTGTAACTAAAATTCCACCAATGACCAATAGCCACATTTCTCGTGCGCTCGAACCATCAGCAAACAAATAACCTGAAATGGCAGATAAAATAACCAAGGATGCTAACCTCATCTTGGTAAATACCGCGTACGTTCTAAGTTTCGATTTGAGCACCTTTTGGGCGTTTTTTATTTCGGTACAAAATTACGAATTATATCTGCTTACACTTTCAATTAAGCACTTATTATGTATCTAGAAATATCTTCATCAAAGTGAAGCGCTTTTGCTTATTTTTGTCCGTCTATGCAACAATCGATTGAAACACTTTCTATTCTTATTCCTGCTTATAATGAGGAAAAAACCATAGAACTTATTTTGACTAAAGTTCTTCACACCTCTTTGCCTAATGGAATAAAAAAAGAAGTCATTGTTGTCAATGACTGTTCAACTGATGGTACAACATCTAAAGTTGAAGTCTTTCAACACGCGCATCCTGAACTTCTACTTAAATTATTCAATCAACCGAAAAATGGCGGGAAGGGTGCGGCTATCAATCGTGCGATAGCAGAATGCACAGGAGATTACCTCATCATACAGGATGCAGACCTTGAGTACGATCCGGATGAATATACGCTATTGCTTAAACCTGTATTAAAAGACAATGCAGATGTTGTTTACGGTTCCAGATTTGTGGGGCATCAGCCGCATCGTATCTTGTTTTATTGGCATTCGATTGGCAATAAATTTCTGACGAACTTATCGAACATGCTCAATAACCTAAACTTGACAGATATGGAAACCTGTTATAAATTGATTCGGACATCCATTGCGAAAGACATTCGAATTAAAGAGCGGCGTTTTGGTATTGAGCCTGAACTTACAGCTAAACTTGCGAAACGTAAGGGAATTCGTATTTACGAAGTGGGTATTTCCTATTATGGTCGAACATACGAAGAAGGAAAGAAAATCGGATGGAAAGACGGTTTTCGTGCCATTTTCTGCATATTCAAGTACCGATTCTTCGATTAATGCAACAAAAAAGGGCCCCCGAAAGAGCCCTTGAATTCTATGATTATCTTCAATTATATGATGAGCATGGCATCACCATAAGAATAGAATTTATACTTCTGTTCAACAGCTTCTTTGTATGCTTCCATCATTAATTCGTGGCCACAAAATGCTGAAATCATCATC